>NZ_LZIZ01000201.1:0-2270 GCF_001666915.1 Mycobacterium sp. E3339
GCCGCCGGGTGAGCACGGGCAGAACCCGCCGGGCGGACAGACCAACGCGCCGGCGAACGGGCAAAACCCGCCGCCGCAGAGCCGGCAAGCGCTCAACCCACCGAGCACGCAGCCTGCGCACCCGCCCTACATTCCGCGCGGGACGTACGTCAGTGGGAACGCCCAAATAGGCGGGCCCGGCGATGCGCGGGCGGGCTTCAGCGTCGTCGACCACGGGGCGCCCCCACCGCCGCCGCCGCGAGGCCACGGCTGGAACGACGGTCCGGCTCCCGGCCACCCGCCGCCACACTGGGTGGGCGCACCGCCTCCGGGGGGCTGGGACGGCCCGCCGCCTCCCGGCGGCTGGAACCGCCCGTGGTCCGGGCCGCAGCGTGACGTCGTTCTCGCACAGGCCGATTTCGGGCCGTTCCAGTACGAGACCTACACCGCCATACCGGTTTTCAACTGGCAGTTCGGCGGTTGGGGCTTCTGGTACATGGGAGTCTGGGTTCCGCTGTACTGACGGGCCGGCCCGAATCGAGCCGCCGACGGGCGCAGCCGCCGTAGCCGGTTGCGCCCGTTGCCGGGCGGCGATCCCGCGGTCGTGGCAGGCTCCGGGAATGGATGTGCGAGAGAACGTCCGCCGAGCCATCGACGTGATGACGGCTTGGACGTCCGACAGCGGCAACGAATTCGCGTGGACCCGGCTCGTCGAGAACGTGATCGACGAGCCCGACGGCGAGATCATGCTGTTGATGGGCTTCGTCAACCTTGCCGGTGAGCTCGGGATCAAGCTGGAGAGGGCCACCGGTCAAGACGTGCGATCGCACCTGCAGGACATCGCCCTGAAGTACCTGTGACCCGGGTGGGCTACTGCGGATGGGTCGCCAGGTAGTCCTCGACCGGGATCGGTGACGATGCGGCGTAGCCGACGGGCAACAACACATCGCCGGCAGTGGTGACGTAGTAGACGTCCCACCGGTAGTAGGTGGGGAAAGCGGCGGGATCGCTCCCGATCAGCGCGGCGTACTGGTCGACGGCCTGCACGTAGGCGTGGGCGTGGTTGTACCCGTAGATGGCGTGCGCGTGGTCATTGGCAAAGCCGTTGGCGGCGAGGAATCGGCCCGCGGCCATGATGCTGTCGCGCGGGGAATTGATGTCGCCGCCCTGGCCGTAGGTGGCGAACGTCGACGGCAGGAACTGCATGGGCCCTTGCGCGCCGGCCGTGCTCACGCCGTTGATGCTGCCGAATCGGGTCTCGACGAGGTTGATCGCGGCCAGGTAGTTCCAGCCGACACCGGTCTCCGCTTCCGCCGCGTGGTAGTCGCTCATCAGCTCGTCGGCGGCGATCGGCGGGTCGATCCGCCACGGGGGCAGCGCGTTTTTCGCGGGGGTCATCGACTGCAGTTGTCGTCGGGCATCGAGGTTGCGGTCGTAGACATCCACGAGTTCCGACGGGATCCGCGGCCGGGTGATGGAGTCCCATTCGGGGTGCCGCCCGATGGCCCGGTAGGCGGCCTGCTCGCGGTGCGCCGCCGCCGACAAGGCGGGCTCGGGGGTCGACGGGTCACGCAGCGCGCGTTCGTCGGCGACGAGGTCGTCGGCCACTTGCGCCGGGTCGGACGCCAGCTGGGGCTGCGCGCCAAGGGGTGGATTCGGCGCCGCCGCAAGGGTTCTCGACGCGGCGGGGGTGGCGGACGCGGTGACCGCGGTTGAACCGGTCGCTGCGGGCTTGGCAGTCGACGCCGAGCAGGCGACGGCCGCGAATACGACCGCGCCGACGAGCGGCGCCGCGGCGGCACGGTTACGGCTCACTAGGTTCTCTTTCGTCGAGTTGCCGTGAACAGTCTTTCGCATCGACGGCCTCGACGGCAATGCCGTAACCGCCCCTGGCGAATGCCGTTTCGAGTTGCGGGCGGCCGCAGGCTATTTCACACTGGAGGATCGGCTTCCCAGCAGAGCGGAACAGTTACATGCCCGACCGCGAATGCACCGCCAGACGAACCGTGATTCGTCGAACTTCGGGCCGGGCGGACTCGAATTTCGCCCGTCGCCTTATCGGCCCGGTGATGATCGCGGCGACGGTCACGGCGCTTTTCGGCGCACCGGATACTCGCCCGCAGTTGCCGCCCGGGTGCGCGATCGGTTGGACCATGGTCGGCGGCGTGTTGATTTACGTGCCGGACTGCACGCATCGGTCGCCCGCTCCACCGCCGCCCCCCGACCGGCGTCGTTGGCGGTCGACTTCAGGCGGCTCGACAAGATGCCCGCGCTGCAGCAGGGCGGCCGAC
>NZ_LZIZ01000202.1:0-25956 GCF_001666915.1 Mycobacterium sp. E3339
GGCCGCGGGTGCGGCAGGTGCCGTAGGTCAGCTCGGTGGCGAACGCGGCGTCCCGGCCGCTGATCCCCCGGTCGCGCAGCAGCGCGGGCAGCGCCAGGTTCGCGTAGGCGTCCCGCTCGCTGACCGCCCGCAGCACGCCGAACGCGGCGGCGCGCGCGGGGTCGAGCGGCCGGCGCCGCCTGCCGCGCCCGCGGTCCGATTGCCGGGGCCGGCTCATGTCGCCCGCGTCGCGGGATCGAGACGCGCGCCGCGGGCCCAGTCGACGGCGTTCATGAGTTTCTTTCCGGGCGGCTGTATCTGGCCCAGCCGCACGGCTTGTGAACCGGTGCCAACCCAGACGTTCTTGCGATCAACGTGAATTGCGCCGGGCGCCAACGGCTCTGGGGCATCAGCGTCGATGAACACCGGGCCGAGCTTGATGCGCAGGTCGCCGATCAGTGTCCAGGCGCCGGGATTGGGTGTGACGGAGCGGATCCGGCGCTCCACGACGTGCGCCGGCAAGTCCCACTGCACCCGGGCCTGCTCGACGGTGATCTTCGGCGCGATGCTGACGCCGTCGGCGGGTTGCGGTCGCGGCGTCAACGTTCCATCGGCGATGCCGTCCAGGGTCGTCGACAGCAACACCGCACCCGAAACGGCCAGGCGCTCAAGCAGTTCCCCCGCGGTGTCGGTCGGTCGGATGGTCTCGGTGACCACCCCGTAGACCGGGCCCGAGTCCAGGCTGGGCTCGATCCGGAACGTCGTCGCCCCGGTGATGGTGTCCCCGGCCGCGATCGCCGCCTGCACCGGCGCCGCCCCGCGCCAGGCGGGCAGCAGCGAGAAGTGCAGGTTGATCCACCCGTGCGGGGGCACGCCGAGCAGGCCGTCGCGCAGCAACGCGCCGTACGCCACGACCGCGCAGCAGTCCGGCGCCAGTTCCGACAGTTCGGCGACGAACTCGTCCGAGTTCGGCCGCGCCGGCCGCAGCAGCGGGATGCCCCGGTCAAGCGCTTCGCGGGCCACCGGCGACGGCTGCGGCTTGCCGTGCCGGCCGACGGCGGCGTCGGGCCGGGTCAGCACGGCGATCACCTCGTGACGGGGCGAATCGATGAGTTGGCGCAGCGCGGGCAGCGCGGGTTCGGGGGTGCCGGCGAAGACGAGGCGCACCGGCACAGTCTAGAAAGCCGCACCCGCGCCCTGACTTTAACTTGCGTGGGTACATTATTTCTGATGCATACTGTTTCTAGCGGTTAGCTTCTATCCCGGCCGGCCGCACTGCCGTGCTAGGGACAACGACGTCGAGTGGGCAGTCCTTTCCTTACCCTCAAGGAGGCCTGATGACTCTCGACACCACTATCAGCGACGCCGCTCCCCATCGCGCGGTGTGGGCGCTCGGCGACTACGCCCTGATGGCCGAGGAAGTGATGGCCCCGCTGGGCCCCGTCCTGGTCAAGGCCGCCGGCATCGGACCGGGCATGCGGGTGCTCGACGTGGCGGCCGGGTCCGGCAACATCACGCTGCCGGCCGCCGCGACGGGCGCGGCCGTCGTTTCCAGCGACCTCACCCCCGAGCTGCTGCAGCGGTCGCGGGCCCGGGCCGCCGCGCACGGGTTGACCATCGACTACCGGGAAGCCAACGCGCACGCCCTGCCCTTCGGCGACGGCGAGTTCGACGTCGTCATTTCCGCGATCGGCGTGCAGTTCGCGCCGCAGCAGCAGCGGGCCGCCGACGAACTGGTTCGGGTCTGCCGGCCGGGCGGGACGATCGGCGTGATCAGCTGGACCCCGGAGGGGTTTTTCGGTCGGATGCTCGCCACCATTCGGCCCTACCGGCCCAGCCTGTCGCAGGCCGTACCGCCGGCCGCGTTGTGGGGGCGCGAGGGCTACGTCACCGGACTGCTCGGCGATCGGGTGGGCCGGCTGACGGCGGTGCGGGGCCTGCTGGAAGTGAACCGGTTCGACACCGCGGAGGCGGTGCACGCGTACTTCAAAAGCCACTACGGCCCGACGATCGAGGCGTATGCGAACATCGGCCACAACGGCGTGCTGGCCGCCGAGCTCGACGCCCAACTCATCGAACTCGCGCAGCAATACCTCACCAATGGCGCCATGAAGTGGGAGTACCTATTGGTCACCGCCGAGAAGCGCTGAGCGACACTACAAATCGATGTCGGCGTCCATGTGCACGTCGGGCTCTCCGCCGGCGGCGGTGAACGAGGTCAGGGCCCGCACCAGGCCGTGGCGCTCCGCCGGCGGCATCTTCTCGACGATGGTCGCGATCTCGTTGCGCCGGTACGAGGTGACCTGACGCACGACCTCCCGCCCCCGCTTCGTCAGCGCGGCGAGCAGCTCGCGCCGCGACGTGGGGTGCGGGAGGCGGTCGATCAGTCCGGCCGCGACGAGCCGATCGACCATCCGCCCGGTGGCCGACGGTTGCACGCCGAGCAAACCGGCCAGCGTCGCCAGGTTGACCGGGCCGCGATTGGACAGGATCACCAGCGTGCGGAATTGCGGGATCGTGATGGTCTCGTCGACCTGGCCGATCGAGCGTGCCGAGATGGCAACCAGCAAGCGGGAAGCCGTCAGCAAAGCGTCGGTGATTGCATCGAGCGACTCGTCCGCCGTGGTCGCGTTCTCCGCTGCCATCTCGCCCCTCTCCGGAGAATCTCCGGCCTCTCGGTGGCTAAAGAAGTGGAAGTGTAACAACCTTCCAATATCGTAGTCAGGCACTATTTCCGACGCATACTATCCCCTTTGGCAAAATTTGGGGAGGTCATCCGATGTGCAACGGGTCGATCTGCACCCGGACCGGCTCGTGGGCCTGGCGCGCGGACAGCACGCTCACGCCACGGCGCAGCGACGCGGCCAGCGCCAGGCCCTGCTCCCGGCGGGCCCGGACCAGCATCCGCGTCACCGGCACCCCGGGCGGGGTGCCGGCCGGGCGGCGCACGCCCGCCGGCAAATCGACCGGCCCCAGCACATCGGCCCCGTCCGGCAACCCGGCCTCGTCCAGCAGCGCCGCCACCGCTTCCGCGGCACCGTCGAGGGCCGCGATGTGCACGCTCGGCGGCAGGCCCACTTCGGTCCGGGCCGCCAGGTCCGAATCGGCGTGCCCCACCGGATCCCAGCGGATCAGCGATTGCACTGTGGGAATTGAAGATTCGGCCACCACCAGCACCATGCCGCCGTCCCCGCGGGCCCGCACCAGCGCCGCGGCGCTCATCCAGCGCCACAGCGCGTCCTCGGCGGCGCGCAGGTCCTGGCGGCCCAGCAGCGCCCAGGTATCCAACAACAACGCCGCGCCGTAGCCGCCGGACGCGGCGGGCTCGGCGCCCGGGGTGGCCACCACCAGGGCCGGGCCGGCGGCGACTTCGGGCACGACGCCGTCCCCCGACGAGGTGATCACGGCGGTACCGGGAAATGCGCGGCCGAGCTCCTCGGCCGTGCGGCGCGCCCCGACCACCACCGCGCGGACGGCGTCCGACCCGCAGCGCGCGCAGCGCCGCGTCGGGTCGATGCGCCCGCACCACCGGCAGACCAGCGCCTGGCCGCCCTCCTGCAACGACAGGGGGCCGGTGCAGTGCCGGCACCGCGCGATGGTGCGGCAGCGCGCGCACGCCAGCGACGGGACGTAGCCGCGCCGGGGCACCTGCACCAGCACCGGCGCCCCGGCCTCGAGCGCCGCCCGGGCGGCGCGCAGGGCGATGGACGGAATGCGCGCGGTGCGCGCGGCCGGGTCGCGTTCGTCGGCGTAGCCGGTGTCGTCGAGGGCGACCACCCGCGGTGTGCGGGCGCGCACCACCGCCCGGGGCGCGACGATGTCGTGCGCCCAGCCACTGCGCACCAGCGCCTGCGCCTCGGCGGTGCGCGCGTAGCCCCCGATCAGCGCCGCGCACCGCGCCTGATGCGCGCGCAGCATCGCCACCTCCCGGGCGTGCGGGTAGGGGGCGCGCGGCTCGGCCAGGGTGTCGTCGGCGTCGGCCCACACCATGACCAGGCCCAGGTCGTTCAGCGGCGCGAAAACCGCACTGCGCGTGCCGATTACCAGCCGCGCGTGGCCGCGCAGCGCGGCGAGCCACCGCCGGTAGCGGGCGGCCGGGCCCAGCCCGGCCGAAAGCGCCACCACGGCGGCCTCCTCGACGCGCGCGGTCGCGGCGCGCCACAGGGTGTCCAGGTCGCGCTGGTCGGGCACGATCGCCAGCGCCGACCGGCCGGCGCGGATGGTCTGGGCGGCGGCCTCGGCGAAGCGGTCCGCCCAGGACTCCCCCGGCAACGCCTGCCAGACCGCGCGCGCGGCCCGGGATTCGGCCAGCGCGTCCAGGAACTGCGCGCCCCGGCCGTACGCCTCCCACGCCGACGGGTCGACGGGCGCGGGCACCGCCGGCCGCGGGACTTCCGCGGCTTCCCGCTCCACCCGGGCGTGCCGGGCGGGCACCGCCAGGCGGAGCACGTCCGGCCGGGTCCCGGCGTAGCGGGCCGCCACCGCGTCGACCAACCGGCGGATCTCGGGGGTCAGCACCGGTTCGGCCGACACGACGCGGTCCAGCCAACCCAGCTTGCCGGGGTGGTCGGTGTCGTTGCGGCGCTCCAGCACGAACGCGTCGACCAGCCGGCCGTGAAACCGCACCCGCACCCGCACCCCCGGTTGGGCGTCGTCGGACTGCTCGGCCGTCACCAGGTAGTCGAACTCACGGTCCAGGTGCGGCACCGAGAGCATCGGCAGCACCCGGGCGATGGGTTCGACCTCACCGGGCGTGCGCGGGCCGCCGCTCACGGCGCCCTCCACAATCGAAATGGGTTGTTGCCCAACGCCTTTACCGTCCGGTCCGGAACGGTCAGCCCTCGGCCGGCGCCGGGTCGCCGGCGTCGGCCGGCGCCTCACGGCCGAAGAAGAACCCCGCCGTCATGAGGATCAGCGCCGCGGCGTACGACCACCAAATCGGCACCGCCAGTGCCTCGTTGCCCAGGATGAAGCGGCCGATGGCGATCAGCGAATCGGACGCCGCGAAACACACCGCCCCCACCGCCGTCCAGATCGTCGGCAGCTGCGCCAACAGGGCGGCGCACACCATCGCGGTCAGCACCAGGATGTAGGCCGTCACCGGGAGGGCCAGTTTGCCCAGGTGCGGCCAGAACCACGCCAGCAGCGCGATGGTGGCCAGGCACATGGCGACCACGGCGGCGATGCGCGGCCTGGACGGGCGCCAAGCCACCAGCGGCAGCAGCGCGCCCAGGAAACACAAGTGGGCCAACAGGAATGCGGCCAGGCCCACGACGAAGGACTGGGTCCACCACGGAATCGCCAGCGCCCAGTCGCCGACGGCCGACAACAGCAGGGCGGGCATCAGCCACCGCCGCTCGCGGACAACGGCGTGGCCCACCGCGGCGGCCGTCAGCAACAACGCCATCGAGGCCTTGAACAGCGGCTGCAGCACCCAATGCCCGGTCAGCTCGGTTCCCGGCGGCGAGCCCAGCGCCAACACCGTCAGGTAGACGCCGTAGCCAAGCGCCGCCCAGCCGGCCACCACCCAGCCGCCGAGCACCAGACGAGATGCGTACGGTACCTCCATGCCAAGCTTGGACAACACAGCCGACGAAAAGCCCGCGATCGACCCCATCCTGCAGAAGGTACTGGATGCGGTTCCCTTCCGGCTATCCACCGACGACGGCGTTGACGCGGCGCGGCAGCGCTTCCGCGACCTGCCCCGCCGGCCGCTGCACCCGGAGCTGCGCGTCGAGGACCGGGCCATCGCCGGCCCGGCGGGGCCCGTCGGCGTCCGGATCTATTGGCCGCCAATCGAATCCGAGAGTACCGTGCCGCCCATCGTGTTGTATTTCCACGGCGGGGGCTTCGTCGTGGGCGACCTCGACAGCTACGACGGCACGGCTCGCCAGCACGCGGTCGGCGCCGACGCCATCGTGGTGTCCGTCGACTACCGGCTGGCCCCCGAACACCCCTACCCCGCCGCGGTCGAAGACGCTTGGGCCGCAACGCTTTGGGCCGCCGAGCACGCCGCTGAGCTGGGCGGCGACCCGAATCGGCTGGCCGTCGCCGGGGATTCGGCCGGTGGAACCATCAGCGCCGTGATGGCGCAGCGGGCGCGCGATCACGGCGCACCGCCGATCCTGTTCCAGCTGTTGTGGTACCCCTCCACGATGTGGGACTCCTCGCTGCCGTCCTTCACCGAAAACGCCGGCGCGCCGATCCTCGACGTCAGGGCCGTCGCGGAGTTCTCGCGGTGGTACGCGGGCGAAGTCGACTTGTCGGCCCCGCCGCCGGGCATGGCGCCGGGGCGCGCGGCCGATCTGTCCGGGCTCGCGGCCGCCTACATCGCCGTCGCCGGTTACGACCCGTTGCGCGACGACGGCATCCGGTACGGCGAACTGCTCGGCGCCGCAGGCGTGCCCGTCGAGGTGCACAACGCCGAGACCCTGGTGCACGGGTACCTCGGCTACGGCGGCGTGGTGCCGGCGGCCACCGCGGCGATGGAGCGCGGCCTGACCGCCCTGCGAACCGGCCTGCGCGGGTGAATGCTGGGCGTACGGTGAATCCATGACGGAGCCCACCTTCGCCCGCGCGGGCATCGACCCGACGTTCAAGGCGTTGCTGGACGCCTTCCCGTTGACGTTCCGAGCGTCCGACGGCGTGGAGGTCGCGCGCCGCCGGATGCGCATGCTCCAGGTGCCGCCCGAAATGCTGCCCGACCTGCGGATCGAGGACCGCACGATCGACTACGGCGAGCACCGCGACATTCCCGTGCGCATCTACTGGCCACCCCTGGAACCGGCGGAAGCGCTGCCGGTCGTCGTCTACTACCACGGCGGCGGGTTCTGCCTCGGCGGCCTGGACACCCACGACCCCGTCGCCCGCTCGCACGCCGTCGGCGCCGAGGCCATCGTGGTGTCGGTCGACTACCGGCTGGCACCCGAGCATCCGTTCCCCGCCGGGGTCGACGACGCCTGGGCGGCGTTGCGCTGGGTCGCCGAGAACGCGGCCGAGCTGGGCGGTGACCCCGACCGGATCGCCGTGGCCGGCGACTCGGCCGGCGGCAACCTGGCCGCGGTGATGGCCCACCTGGCCAACGAGAACGCCGGGCCCGCGCTGAGCTTCCAGCTGCTGTGGTACCCCGTCGTCACCGCCGACCTGTCGCTGCCGTCGTTCACCGAGAACGCCAACGCGCCCATCCTGGACCGCGACGTGATCGACGCCTTCCTGTCCTGGTACCTGCCGCACATCGACATCAGCGACCCCACGACGCTGCCCGTCACCCTCGCCCCGGCGAACGCGACGGAGATGTCCGGCTTGCCGCCCGCGTTCATCGGGACCGCCGAACACGATCCGCTGCGCGACGACGGGGCCCGCTACGCCGAGCTGCTCAACGCGGCCGGCGTGCCCGCCGAATTGAGCAACGAGCCCACCCTCGTCCACGGCTACGCCAGCTTCGCGCTGGTGATCCCCGCGGCCGGTGACGCCACCGACCGCGGGCTGGCCGCCCTGAAGAAGGCGCTACACCCCTAGGCGGGCACCGATGAACAGCACTCCCGATTACCACACCCTGATCGTGGGCGCCGGTTTCTCCGGGATCGGCGCCGCCATCAAGCTCGACCGCGCCGGACTGCCCGACTACCTCGTCGTCGAGGCCGGCGACGGGGTGGGCGGGACGTGGCACTGGAACACGTATCCCGGTATCGCCGTGGACATTCCGTCGTTCTCCTACCAGTTCTCCTTCGAGCAGAGCCCGGACTGGTCGCGCACGTACGCCCGGGGCCGTGAGCTCAAGGCGTACGCCGAACACTGCGTCGACAAATACGGCATCGGGTCGCGAATCCGGTTGAACACCAAGGTGCAATCGGCCGAGTTCGACGACGAGCAGTGCCTGTGGCGGGTGCAGACCGACCCGGGGGGCACGGTCACCGCCCGGTTCCTGATCAGCGCGTGCGGCGTGCTCACCGTGCCCAACCTGCCCGACATAGACGGGGTGGACACCTTCGGCGGGGTGACGATGCACACGGCCCGCTGGGATCACGACCAGGACCTGAGCGGCAAGCGCGTCGCGATCATCGGCACCGGCGCCTCGGCCGTCCAGGTCATTCCCGAGATCGCGCCGATTGTCTCCCAGCTCACCGTTTTTCAGCGCACCCCGATCTGGTGCTTCCCCAAGCTGGACGTCGCGTTGCCCGCGCCGGCCCGCTGGGCGATGCGGATTCCCGGCGGCAAGATTCTGCAACGGCTGCTCAGCCAGGCCTTCGTCGAAGTCACCTTCCCGATCTCCGCGCACTACTTCACCGTCCTGCCGCTGGCCAAAAGGATGGAATCGGCCGGGCTGGCCTACCTACGCAAACAGGTGCACGACCCGGCGGTGCGCGACCAGCTCACCCCGCGCTACGCGGTCGGCTGCAAACGCCCCGGTTTTCACAACGAGTACCTGGCCACGTTCAACCGGGACAACGTGCGACTGGTGACCGAGCCGATCGACAAGATCACGCCCGACGCGGTGGCGACCACCGACGGCGAACACCACGAGATAGACGTGCTGATCCTGGCCACCGGCTTCAAAGTGATGGATCCCGACGACGTCCCGACGTTCGCGGTCACCGGCAGCGGCGGCAAGTCGCTGAGCCGGTTCTGGGACGAACACCGGTTGCAGGCCTACGAGGGCGTAAGCGTCCCCGATTTCCCCAACCTGTTCACCGTGTTCGGGCCGTACGGCTACGTGGGCTCGTCGTATTTCGCGCTGATCGAGACGCAGACCCACCACATCGTGCGGTGCCTGAAACGGGCGCGACGCGAGGGCGCGACGCGGGTCGAGGTCACCGAGGAGGCCAACGACCGGTACTTCGCCGAGATGCTGCGCCGACGGCACCGGCAGATCTTCTGGCAGGACAGTTGCCGCCTGGCCAACAGCTACTACTTCGACAAGAACGGCGACGTGCCGCTGCGCCCCACCACCACGGTGGAGGCCTACTGGCGCAGCCGGCGCTTCGACCTCGACGACTACGAATTCACCGGCTGAGCGCGATCGCCGGCCCCGGCCGCGGTGAAAAACCCGGTGCTGGCCGTCGGTGCCCGGCGCTAGGCTTCACGCGTGGCCAAGGAATTTGCGCGTCTCGACGAATCACTGGAGCGGTTCATCAGCGACCAGGCGATGTTCTTCGTGGCCACCGCGCCCTCCGAGGGAGGCCGAATCAACCTGTCCCCCAAGGGATATCGGGACACCTTCGCGGTGCTCGACGACCACACCGTCGCCTATCTGGACCTGTTCGGCAGCGGCGTGGAAACCATTGCCCACCTGCGGGACAACGGCCGGATCACGATCATGTTCTGCTCGTTCAGCCGCAACTCGCGCATCCTGCGGCTGTTCGGCACCGGACGGGTGGTCCGCCCCGACGACGACGAGTTCGGCGGCCTGGCAGCCCATTTCGGCAAGCCGCACGCCGGCGTGCGCGCCGTCATCGTCGTCGACCTGGAGCGGATCGCCGACGCGTGCGGGTTCGCGGTGCCGTATTACGAGCTCGTCGACGAACGGCCGGTCCTCGACGAACACCACAACAAGGCGCCCGCCGAGGCATACGTCCGCCTGGTCCAGCGCAACCGGCGCAGCATCGACGGATTGCCGGCGTTGGACGCCGACCACCCGCCGCCTAGATCGCGCGCTTGAGCTCGTCGACCATGTTGAGCTGCTCCCACGGCAGCTCGATGTCGGTGCGGCCGAAGTGCCCGTAGGCGGCGGTCTGCGCGTAGATGGGGCGCAGCAGGTCCAGGTCGCGGATGATCGCGCCGGGGCGCAGGTCGAACACCTCGGGCACGATCTTCTCGATCTTGACCGGGTCGACGGTCGCGGTGCCGAACGTCTCGATGAACAGGCCGACCGGGGCGGCCTTGCCGATCGCGTAGGCCACCTGCACCTCGACCCGCTCCGCCAGCCCGGCGGCGACGATGTTCTTGGCCACCCAGCGCATCGCGTACGCCGCGGACCGGTCCACCTTGGACGGATCCTTGCCGGAGAACGCGCCGCCGCCGTGGCGGGCCCAGCCGCCGTAGGTGTCGACGATGATCTTGCGGCCGGTCAGGCCCGCGTCGCCCATCGGGCCGCCGAGGACGAACTTGCCGGTGGGGTTCACCAGCACCCGGGTGCCCGACGCGTCGAGGGTGTCGTGCGCCAGCTCGTTCAGCACGGTTTGCAGGACGTGCTCGCGGATGTCGGGGTCGAGCTTCTTCTCCAGGTCGATGCCGTCGGCGTGCTGCGTCGAGACGACGACCGTGTCGAGGCGCACCGGGACGTCGTCCTCGTAGGCGATGGTGACCTGCGTCTTGCCGTCCGGGCGCAGGTATCCCAGCGTGCCGTTCTTGCGCACCTCGGTCAGCTTGCGCGACAGCCGGTGGGCCAGCGCGATCGGCAGCGGCATCAGCTCGGGGGTGTCGTTGATCGCGTAGCCGAACATCAGGCCCTGGTCGCCGGCGCCTTGGGAGTCCAGTGGGTCCGCGGCGCCCTCGACGCGCGCCTCGTGGGCGGTGTCGACGCCCTGGGCGATGTCGGGCGACTGGGCGCCTATGCCGATGTTCACCCCGCACGACGCCCCGTCGAAGCCCTTGTCCGACGAGTCGTAGCCGATGTCGAGGATCCGCGCGCGGACGATGTTGGTGATGTCGGCGAACGCCTCCTTGGCCGACGTGGTCACCTCACCGACGACGTGCACCTGGCCGGTGGTGACCAGCGTCTCGACCGCGACACGTGAGCGGGGGTCCTGCGCCAGCAGAGCGTCGAGGACCGAGTCGCTGATCGCGTCACAGATCTTGTCGGGATGTCCCTCAGTCACCGACTCACTGGTAAACAGGCGACCCTTTTCGCTCACAATCTCAATCCTTCCGAATAGTTAGTAAACCGAATTATATCGGCTGGCATCGGGCCGGCCGGCACCTGGCCTGGCGCCTCAGGCGAACCGAACCGTCTTATCCGCCGCCGTGCAGGAACGTGGCGATCGCATCCACGATACGACTGGCCATCAGCGTCTTGGAGCCGTGCTGCAGCGCGGACTCGGTGCCGTCGGACGCGAGCAGCCAGCCGTCGTTGCTGTCCACCTCGAACGCCCTGCCGTCGCCCACCGCGTTCACCACCAACAGGTCGCAGCCCTTGCGGCGCAACTTGGAGCGCGCATGGAAGAGCACGTCGCCGTTGGCGTCGCCCGTTTCCGCGGCGAACCCGACGATGGCCCGCATGTTGGGCAGCTCGCCGCTGGCACGCGCCCGCACCGCACCGGCGAGCACGTCGTCGTTGCGGACCAGCTCGATCGTGGGCGGGCTGTCCTGATCGTCTGGGCCCTTTTTGATCTTGGCGGCCGAAACCTGCGCGGGCCGGAAGTCGGCGACGGCCGCGGCCATCACCAGCACGTCCGCGGCGGGGGCGTGCTTGGCCACCGCGTCGCCGAGTTGCTCCGCCGAGCTGACGTGGACGACCTCGACCCCGGCCGGGTCGATCAGCCCCGCGGTGTGCCCGGCGATCAGCGTGACCTCGGCGCCGCGCTGCGCGGCGACCCGCGCCACCGCGTAGCCCTGCTTGCCGGAGCTGCGGTTGCCGATGAAGCGCACCGGGTCGATCGGTTCGCGGGTACCGCCCGCGGTCACCAGCATCTTGCAGCCGGCGAGGTCGTAGGGCTACGCGGTGGCGCGGGTCGCCGCGCAGCGCGGCGCCGAGGTCACGCTGATCGCCGGGCACACCGCGGGGCTGATCGACCCGGCCGGGGTCGAGGTCGTCCACGTCAGCTCGGCGGAGCAACTCGGCGACGCGGTGGCCACGTTGTCGACGGTGGCCGGGTGCAACCACATCTCGGTGTGCATCGCCGGCGCGAACATCACCGGGCACCTGGCCGTGAGCAGGGTGGCGGTCAGCAGGTCGTCGGCGCGGCCGTGCACCGCGCGGGCGAGCAGGTCCGCGGTGGCCGGCGCCACCACGACCAGGTCGGCCTTCTGGCCCAGCTGGACGTGCGGCACCTCGGGGACGTTCGCGAAAACGTCGGTGTGCACGGGCTGGCCGGAGAGCGCCTCGAACGTGGCGGCTCCGACGAAGCGCAGCGCCGACTCGGTGGGGATGACGCGGACGAGATGACCGGCCTCGGAGAGCTGACGAACGACCGTGCACGCCTTGTAAGCGGCGATGCCACCGGAGACGCCGACGACAATCCGTTTGCGGTCCACAGTTGGCCCGGCCCTGCCCTGTTACTCGCCCTCGGTGTGCTCGAGCAGGTCGGCGTGGATCTCCCGCAGCGCGATCGACAGCGGCTTCTCCTGAAGCCCCGGCTCGACAAGCGGCCCAACGTATTCGAGGATGCCCTCGCCGAGCTGGTTGTAGTAGTCGTTGATCTGGCGGGCGCGCTTGGCGGCGTAGATCACCAGGGCGTACTTGCTCGACACGCGGTCGAGCAACTCGTCGATGGGCGGGTTGGTGATGCCCAGCGGGGTGTCGTAGGCGCCCTGCCCCCCGGCCGACGGGTCGAACCGATCGGGGACGGCGGCCAACGCCGCGTCAGACTGCGGAATAGTCACGTAGGTCAATCTCCTGGCGGATTAAAGCGGCTGGTACCGCTGGCAATTCGATGCTCAATCTCGATTGGATCTGGTCCGGCTCCTGGTCTGGCCAGGCGGGTCATGCCGACCCGGCGCAGTTCCCACCAGCAAGGATACCAATTCGGCGCACGCAGACTCCAATTGACTGTTGACGACGACCTCGTCGAAGTCATCCTGGGCCGCCATTTCGATGCGGGCGGTCTCGAGCCGGCGCCGCATGGCCTCCGGCGTTTCGGTGCCGCGGCCGACGAGCCTCGCCTCCAGATCCTGCCAGCTGGGCGGGGCCAGGAACACGGTGACGGCCTCCGGCATCGCCTTCTTGACGGCCCTGGCGCCGGCCAGGTCCACCTCGATGAGCACGGGGATTCCGGCTGCCGTCGCGGTCCGCACCGGCTCGGCCAGGGTGCCCGACCGGTGCAGCCCGCCGTGGATGTCGGCCCACTCCAGCAGTGCGCCGTCGTCGATGAGCTGCTGGAAGCGGGCGGGGCTGACGAAGTGGTAGTCGACGCCGTCGACCTCGCCCGGCCGCGGCGCCCGCGTCGTGGCCGAGACGGAAAAATGCAGGTCAGGAACCCGCTCGCGCAGGCATCTGACCACCGTCGACTTGCCGACCGCGGAGGGACCGGACAGCACGACCACACGTCCCGGTGGTGCGGGACGCGTCCCGTGCTCGACGTCCGGTCCCCCGCCGGCGCTCACAGGCGCTCCTGGGCCGCGACGCCCACAGGGCGGGTTGGCCAACTCGGCCGGGCTGGCCGGACTAGGAGCCGAACTTTTCCAGCAGGGCCTTGCGCTGGCGGTCGCCGAGGCCCCGCAGGCGGCGGGTGGGGGCGATCTCCAGCTCGGTCATGATTTCCTGCGCTTTGACCTTGCCCACCTTGGGCAACGCCTCAAGCAGCGCGGAAACCTTCATCTTGCCCAGGACTTCGTCGGTCTCGGCGTCCTTGAGCACCTGCGTGAGGTTGGTGCCGCCGCGCTTCAGCCGGTCCTTGAGCTCTGCTCGTGCTCGACGTGCGGCAGCCGCCTTCTCCAACGCGGCCGCGCGCTGCTCGTCGGTCAACTGGGGAAGGGCCACGATTCCTCCGTATCTGATCAATCAATCTCAATCGATCGCTTTGTGTCTCTGCCTGCTACTTCAGCCAGCGGAGACGACCGTACTCAGGCCTCCTGACGAAATCTAACCCGGCCCCCTGGTTCCGGGGACAAACTCCCAGCATGAGCCCGGCGGGTGGCCCGAAAAACCGGTCGCCGTGGCCGCCCTGAGGGCCGCCGTACCGGGGGCCGTCAGGTCGGCCAACCGGCCTACCAGGAGGGCGCCCGCAGCGCTCTGAGCAGCCGTTTTGCCGGGCTGGGCGGTGCCCGAGGGCAGGCGGGAGGCGCCGGCCGATGGGGGCCGCGGCGGGCCGAGACGCGTCATGCGGGCGATCTCGCATTTTTCGTCGCGTGTCGCGCGTGTCGCGCCTGCGTAGCCGCGCGGGTGCGATTCGCGAGCCGATTGCTGGTACGAGCCCCGGCCGATACGCAGGGAGTTACCATCTAGCCGTGTCGAACCTGCGGATCCGTCAGGCCGCTGAGCTGCTCGGAGTCAGCGACGACACGGTCCGGCGATGGATCAACCAGGGGTCCCTGGCGGTCAGCCACGACGCCGCCGGCCGCAAAGTCATCGCCAGCGAGGATCTGGCCCGCTTTTCGCGCAGCAACGCCCCGGCCCCGCCCCCGGATCCACTCAGCATCGGCAGCTCGGCCCGCAACCGGTTCGTCGGGCTGGTCACCCAGGTGACCAGCGACAAGGTGATGACCCAGGTGGAGATGCAGTGCGGCCCCTTCACCGTGGTGTCGCTGATGAGCACCGAGGCCGCCGAGGAGCTGCAGTTGCGCCCCGGCAGCGTCGCCGTGGCCGTCGTCAAGGCCACCACCGTGATCGTGGAGACCGCGCGCCCCAGCACGTCGCTAGCGTCGGACTGACGCGCACGTAGGGCCCCGTACGACGGGCTACGAGGCGGCCAGGTAGGCGACGGCGTCCAGCATCCGCTCGCCGGCCGCCCGCAGTTCGGGCACGCCCGGCCCCGCGCGCAGCACCTCGCGGGCCACCGCGGGCAGCAGCTGGCCCGGATCCGCCCCGCCCAGCCCGGCGAGCGCCTCGGGCCGTCCGCCCTGCACGCCCAGGCCCGGCACCAGCACCGGTCCGCCCAGCGCGCTGAGGTCGGGGGCCTGAAGCACCGTCGCGCCGACCACCACGCCGACATAGCCGGGCCCGTGCGGCGTGGCGGACTTGTTCACCACCGCCGCCTGGTCGACGACCAACTGGGCCACCGTGCGGCCGTCGAAGGCGGCGCGCTGCACGGTCGCGCCCTCGGGGTTGGAGGTGGCGGCCAGCACGAACACGCCACGGTCGTGCGCGGCGGCCGCCTCCAGCAGCGGCCGCAGCGAGCCGAACCCCAGATACGGCGAGGCCGTCACCGCGTCGGCGGCCAGCGGCGAGTCACCCGCCCAGGCGGCGGCGTAGGCGGCCATCGTGGTGCCGATGTCACCGCGCTTGGCGTCGGCCAAAACCAGCACCCCCGCCGCGCGCAGGGCCGCGATGGTGCGTTCCAGCACCGCGAACCCCGCGGCGCCGTAGGCCTCGAAGAAGGCGACCTGGGGCTTGACTACGGCGAACCCGGAGAACGCCTCGACGCAGATGTCGCAGAACGCCGCCACCCCGTCGGCCGTGGTCGGTAGGTCCCAGGCGCGCAGCAGCTCGGGGTGCGGATCGATGCCCACGCACAGCGGCCCGCGTTGCGCCTTCGCCTCGGCCAGCCGCAGGCCGAACCCGGTCACCGGTCGCCTTGCCCGGGCGCGGCGCCCTGGCCCATCAGGCTATGCAGCTCCTGCAGGGACCGCACGCCGATGTCGCCGCGGATGCCCGCCTCGATGCCCTGGATGGCGGCCGAGGCGCCCTGCACCGTCGTGACGCAGGGAATGTTGACCGAGACCGCGGCGGAGCGGATCTCGTAGCCGTCGATGCGCGGACCGGAGTTGCCGTAGGGCGTGTTGATCACCATGTCGATTTCGCCGGCCTTGATCGCGTCCACGGCGGACATCGCGGGTCGCCCGTCGCCCGGCGGCTCGAAGTGCTTGCGGACCTCATCGCAAGGAATCCCGTTGCGCCGCAACATCTCCGCCGTGCCCTCGGTGGCCAGCACCCGGAAGCCCAGGTCGGCCAGGCGCTTGACCGGGAACACCAGCGACCGCTTGTCCCGGTTGGCGACCGAGACGAAGATGGTGCCCTCGGCGGGCAGCGACCCGTAGGCGGCGGTCTGGCTCTTGGCGAAGGCGCTGCCGAAGTCGCGGTCGATGCCCATCACCTCGCCGGTCGATTTCATCTCCGGACCCAGCAGCGAATCGATGGCGGCCCCGTCGGTGCGCCGGAAGCGGTGGAACGGCAGCACGGCCTCCTTGACCGCGATCGGGGCGTTCTGGGCCGCGTGGGCGCCGTCCCCGGCGGCCGCCAGCATGCCCTCGGCGCGCAGCTGAGGAATGTTGGCGCCCAACATGATCCGGGCGCACGCCTTGGCCAGCGGGATCGCGGTGGCCTTGGACACGAAGGGAACCGTGCGGCTGGCACGCGGGTTGGCCTCCAAGACGTAGAGCACGTCGTCCTTGAGGGCGTACTGCACGTTGAGCAGCCCGATCACGCCGATGCCGTGGGCGATGGCCTCGGTGGCGCGGCGCACCTTCTCGATGTCGCTGCGGCCCAACGTGACCGGCGGCAGCGCGCACGCCGAGTCGCCGGAATGGATGCCCGCTTCCTCGATGTGCTCCATGATGCCGCCGATGTAGACCTCGCTGCCGTCGCACAACGCGTCGACGTCGATCTCCACCGCGTCCTCCAGGAAGCGGTCGACCAGCACCGGGTGCTCGGGCGACAGTTCGGTGGCCCGGGTGATGTAGCCCTCCAGCGTCTCCTCGTCGTAGACGATCTCCATGCCGCGACCACCCAGCACGTACGACGGCCGCACCAGCACCGGGTAGCCGATGTCCTCTGCGATCCGGCGGGCCTGCGCGAAAGTCGTTGCCATGCCGTACTTCGGCGCCGGCAATCCGGCGCCGGTCAGCACGTCGCCGAAGGCCCCGCGGTCCTCGGCCAGATCGATCGCCTCCGGCGGGGTGCCCACGATCGGGACCCCGGCGTCGGCCAGGCGCTGCGCCAGCCCGAGGGGCGTCTGTCCGCCCAGTTGCACGATGACCCCGACCACCCCCGGTCCCGCGCCGGCCGACTGCTGTTCGGCGTGGAAGACCTCGAGGACGTCCTCGAACGTCAGCGGCTCGAAGTACAGCCGGTCGGCGGTGTCGTAGTCGGTGGACACCGTCTCCGGGTTGCAGTTGACCATGACGGTTTCAAAACCGGCCTGGCTCAACGTGGTTGCGGCGTGCACGCAGCTGTAGTCGAATTCGATGCCCTGGCCGATCCGGTTAGGTCCCGACCCGAGGATCAGTACCTTGGGCCGCTCGGTTTGCGGCGCCACCTCCGTCTCGGCGGCGGGGTCGAGTTCGTAGCTGCTGTAGTGGTAGGGCGTCTTGGCCTCGAACTCGGCCGCGCAGGTGTCCACGGTCTTGTACACCGGGTGGATGCCGAGGCGCTCGCGCAGCGAGCGGACGCCGTTCTCCCCCGCCAATTCCGGCCGCAGCGCGGCGATCTGGCGGTCCGACAGCCCGCTGTGTTTGGCCCGCCGCAGCAGGTCGATGTCGAGCACCGGGGAGTCCACCAGCTCGGCGCGCAGCTTGCCCAGCTCGCCGATCTGGGCCAGGAACCACGGGTCGACGCCGCTGGCCTTCGCGACCTGCTCGATCGACGCGCCCAGCCGCAGCGCCAGCTCGATGTCGTAGAGCCGACCCTCGGTCGGGGTGCGCAGCCGGTCGAGCACCTCGCCGACGTCCCCGTCCGGGTCGGGCTTGGTCCAAAACCCCGCGCGCGTGGTTTCCAGCGATCGCATCACCTTGCCGAGCGCCTCGATGAAGTTGCGGCCCAACGACATCGCCTCGCCGACGGACTTCATCGTGGTGGTCAGGGTGGGATCGGCCCCGGGAAACTTCTCGAACGCGAACCGCGGCGCCTTGACGACGACATAGTCGAGGGTGGGCTCGAAGCAGGCCGGCGTTTCCTTGGTGATGTCGTTGACGATCTCGTCGAGGCTGTACCCGATGGCCAGCTTCGCGGCGATCTTGGCGATCGGGAAGCCGGTCGCCTTCGAGGCCAGCGCGCTGGACCGGGACACCCGCGGGTTCATCTCGATGACGATCAGCCGGCCGTCGGCAGGGTTGATCGCGAACTGGATGTTGCAGCCGCCGGTGTCCACCCCGACCTCGCGCAGGATCGCGATGCCCAGGTCGCGCATCCGCTGGTATTCGCGGTCGGTGAGGGTCATGGCGGGCGCGACGGTGACCGAGTCACCGGTGTGCACGCCCATCGGGTCGAAGTTCTCGATCGAGCACACCACGACCACGTTGTCGTTGCCGTCGCGCATCAGCTCGAGCTCGAATTCCTTCCAGCCGTAGATCGATTCCTCGATCAGCACGTTGGCGCTGGGGCTTTCGGCCAGGCCGGCGCCGGCCATCCGGTCGACCTCCTCGACGGATCGCGCCATGCCCGACCCCAGCCCGCCCATGGTGAAGCTGGGCCGCACCACCACCGGCAGCCCGAGCTCCTCGACCGTCTCGCGAACCTCTTCCATGGTGAAACACACGCGGCTGCGGGCGGATTCACCGCCCACCTTGGCCACGATGTCCTTGAACATCTGCCGGTCCTCGCCGCGCTGGATGGCGTCGATGTCCGCCCCGATCAGCTCGACACCGTGGCGCTCCAGCGCCCCGTTCTCGAACAGCGCGACCGCGGTGTTGAGCGCCGTCTGCCCGCCCAGCGTGGCCAGCAGCGCGTCGATCTTGTTGCCGCGCTCGGCCTGCTGGGCGATCACCCGCTCGACGAACGCCGGGGTGATGGGCTCGACGTAGGTGTGGTCGGCGTACTCGGGGTCGGTCATGATGGTGGCCGGGTTGGAATTGATCAGGCTGACCTGCAGCCCCTCCGCCCGCAGCACCCGGCAGGCCTGGGTGCCCGAGTAGTCGAACTCGGCGGCCTGGCCGATCACGATCGGCCCCGAGCCGATCACCAGCACGTGGTTGAGGTCGGTGCGACGTGGCACTAGCGGCCCCTTCCGCTTTCTCGGGAAGCCATCAGGTCGATGAATTGGTCGAACAGGTATTCCGCGTCATGCGGACCGGCGGCGGCCTCCGGGTGATACTGCACCGAGAACGCCCGGCCGTCAGCGAGTTTCACGCCCTCGACCACCCCGTCGTTGGCGCACGTGTGGCTGACGACGGCCGCGCCGAACGGCGTGTCGAAGGACTGGCCCGCCTCGCCCTCCAGGGCGAAGCCGTGGTTCTGGGCGGTGACCGCCACCCGCCCGGTGGCGTGGTCCATCACCGGGATGTTGATGCCGCGGTGCCCGAAGACCATCTTGTAGGTGGACAGCCCCAGCGCCCGGCCCAGGATCTGGTTGCCGAAACAGATGCCGAACAACGGGATCCCGGCCCCCAGCACCTCGCGGGTGAGCGCGACGACGTCATCGGCGGTGGCCGGATCGCCGGGGCCGTTGGACAGGAACACCCCGTCGGGGGCGATGTCGGCGATCTGGTCGAACGTGGTCGACGACGGCAACACGTGGCTGCGGACGCCGCGGCGGGCGAAGTTGCGCGGGGTGTTGGTCTTGATCCCCAGGTCCAGCGCGACCACCGTGAACCGTTGCGGCCCTTCGGGTTCCACGATGTAGTGCTCCGGCGTGCTGACCTCGCCGGCGAGATCGGCGCCCAGCATCGACTGCTGGCCCCACACCCGCTCTACCAGCTCGGCCGGGTCGGCGAGCGCGTCGCCGGAGAACACCCCGGCCTTCATCGAGCCGCGGGTACGCAGGTGGCGCACGACCGCCCGGGTGTCGATACCGGCGATCCCGACGATGTGCTGGCGCACCAGCTCGTCCTCCAGGGTGCCGGTGGCGCGCCAGTTGGAGGCGCGCGGCGACGGGTCGCGCACCGCGTAGCCGGCGACCCAGATCTTGTCGCCCCGGCTCTCGGCGTCCTCGGTGTTCCAGCCGGTGTTGCCGATCTGCGGCGCGGTGGCCACCACGATCTGGCGGTGGTAGCTGGGGTCGGTCAACGTCTCCTGGTAGCCGGACATGCCGGTGGAAAACACGGCCTCGCCGAGCGTTTGGCCAACCTTGCCGAACGGCGTGCCGGTGAAGACGCGGCCGTCCTCCAAGACCAGTAGCGCCTTAGTCATGCGCGCCACTTCTCCTCATCGCTTCGCTCTGCATCGTCGCGGCGCAACTCACGCGGCTCCCTTCTCGTCGGATTTCAGCCAGGGGTCATAGTCGTCGCGGTGGTTGGCCCGAAAGCCGGTGTCGATCTCGGCGCCCGACGGCAGCCGCCACCGAATCGCCAATATCCCGATCCGGGCCACCGCCCTGCCGCCCATGCTGCGCTCCATCCGGATGCCGGTAATCGAGTCTTTCGGAATCCAAATCGGTTGGGCGCGTAGGCGTTCCACCATGATTCCGCCGGCATAGCGGGTCAGCACCCCTTTGCTGCGGAAACCGAGATCGCCGGCCGCGATCCGCTCGTGCCAGCCCGGCGCCAGCATGGAACCGCAATAGTGTCCGCGGGTGGTGATCAGGGCCGCGCCCACCTGGTCGGGAATGTCGGGCAGGTCACCGATCAGTTCATCCTGCCGCTCCGAGCGCCGCCGCCAGCTGCGCATCATCAGCTGGATCACCACCGCGATCACCACCACCAGCACGGCCGCGAAGATCAGCGATCCCACCAGCGTGCCTGAATTCATGCCGGGCACTTCCCGTCTCGAGCGGTGAGCTTGCCGCGCAGCAGCGTCGCCGTCACCGTGGCCGGCAGGGTCATCGACTCGAACGGCGTGTTCGCCGACCGGCTGGCCAGATCGGAGCCGGCGACGGTCCAGGTGGCCTCCGGGTCCACCACCGTCAGGTTGGCCGGCTCCCCCACCTCCAGCGGGCGGCCGTGATCGGGCAGGCCGACGATCCGCGCTGGGTTCTCACTCATCACCCGGGCGACGTCGCGCCAGCTCAACAGGCCCGGCGTCACCATCGTCTGGACCACGACGGACAGGGCGGTCTGCAGGCCCAGCATGCCGGGACGCGCCGCGGCGAACTCAACGCACTTCTCGTGCTCGGCGTGCGGGGCGTGATCGGTGGCCACGCAGTCGATGACGCCGTCGGCCAGCGCCTGCCGCAGCGCCTCGGCGTCGGCGGCCTCGCGCAGCGGCGGGTTGACCCGATTCACCCCGTCGTAGCTGGCCAGCCGGCCGTCGTCGAGCAGCAGGTGGTGCGGGGTAACCTCGGCGGTGATCGAGATGCCTTGTCCCTTGGCCCATTTCAGGAGCTCGACGGTGCCGGCGGTGGATGCGTGGCAGATGTGGATGCGGGCGCCGGCGTCGCGGGCCAGCAGCGCGTCGCGGGCGACGATCGATTCCTCGGCGGCCCGCGGCCAGCCCGACAGTCCCAGCCGGGCGGCGTTGGGCCCCTCGTGGGCGACGGCGCCGACGGTCAGCCGGGGCTCCTCGGCGTGCTGGGCGATCAACACGCCCAGGCCGGTGGCGTACTCGAGGGCGCGGCGCATCACCAGCGGGTCGTGCACGCAGACGCCGTCGTCGGAGAACATCCGCACCTGCGCGGCACCGGCCGCCATCATGCCCATCTCGGTCAGCTCGACCCCGCCCAGCCCGACGGTGACGGCGCCGACGGGGTGCACGTCGACCAGCCCCACCTGCTGGCCGCGGTGCCAGACGTGGTCGGTCACCACCGGGCTGTCGGCGACCGGATTGGTGTTGGCCATCGCGAACACCGCGGTGTACCCGCCCAAAGCCGCTGCGGCCGAGCCGGTTTCGATGTCCTCGGCGTATTCGCGGCCCGGCTCGCGCAGGTGGGTGTGCAGGTCGACGAACCCGGGCAGCAGCACCTGGCCGGTGGCGTCGATGACGTCCAGGTCTTTTTCGAGCCCTCCAGCCCCGTCGAGCCCGGCGCCGATGTCGGCGATCTGGCCGTCATCGACCAGGACGTCGACGCGATCCCCCTCGCCGTACAACCGGACCCCGCGGATGAGCACGCTCACGCTGCGATCTCCTCTGCCCCCACCAGCACATGGAACAGCACCGCCATCCGCACGTGCACGCCGTTCGAAACCTGTTGCAGCACCGCCGATTGCGACGAGTCGGCGACCGAGGAGGCGATCTCCATGCCGCGCAGCATCGGACCCGGGTGCAACACCACGGCGTGGCCGGGCAGCATGGCCTGACGACGATCGGAAAGCCCGTAGCGGGACGAGTATTCGCGCACCGACGGGAAGAAGCCGCCGTTCATCCGCTCGGCCTGCACGCGCAGCATCAGCACCGCGTCGGCGGCGGGCAGCTCGGCGTCGAAGTCGTTCGAGACGGTGACCGGCCAGCCCTCGACGCCGACCGGCAACAGCGTGGGCGGCGCCACCAGCACCACCTCGGCGCCCAGCGTGTGCAACAGCATGACGTTGGAGCGGGCCACCCGGCTGTGCAGGATGTCGCCGACGATCACGATGCGCCGGCCCTCGATGCCGCCGAGGCGCTGGCGGATGGTCAGCGCGTCGAGCAGCGCCTGCGTCGGATGTTCGTGCGTGCCGTCGCCGGCGTTGATCACCGAGGGGCCGTCGTTGGCGCTGCCGGTCCATTCGGCCAGCAGGTGCGCGGCGCCCGAGGCCGGGTGCCGGATGATCAGCGCGTCGGCGCCGGCCGCGCGCAGCGTCAACGCGGTGTCGCGCAGCGACTCGCCCTTGCCGACCGACGATCCGGCCGCGCTGACGTTGATCACGTCGGCGCTCATCCACTTGCCCGCGACCTCGAACGACACCCGGGTGCGGGTGGAGTTCTCGTAGAACATCGTGATGACGGTGCGGCCGCGCAGCGTCGGCAGCTTCTTTATCTCGCGGCCGACCAGGGCCTGGGCGAACCGGTCGGCGTCGTCGAGGATGGCGGTCGCGTCGTCGCGGGTCAGGTCGCCGGCGGCGAGCAGGTGGCGCGTCATCGGGAGATCACCACCGCGTCGCGGCCGTCCTGCTCGCTCAGCAGCACGTGCACGCTCTCGCTGCGGGAAGTGGGGACGTTCTTGCCGACGTAGTCGGCGCGCAGCGGCAGTTCGCGGTGGCCCCGATCGACCAGCACCGCCAGCTGCACCACCCGCGGGCGGCCGACGTCGCGCAGCGCGTCCAGCGCGGAGCGCACCGATCGCCCGGAGTACAGCACGTCGTCGATGAGGATCACCAGCGCGTCGTCGATGCCGCCGACCGGAATCGAGGTGGCCTCCAGCGGCCGCGGCGGCTTCTGCATGAGGTCGTCGCGGTAGAGGGTGATGTCGAGGGCGCCGTGGCCGACTTCCACCCCGCTGTACTCGGCGATGTTGGTGGCCAGCCGCCCGGCCAGGGTGACGCCGCGCGTCGGGATGCCCAACAGGACCACCCGCGGCGCGTCCGGTGAGTCCAGCGCGGTCTTTTCGATGATCTGATGTGCGATGCGGGAAATGGTGCGACCGACGTCGGCCGCCGACATCAGTTCCCGGGCTCCGCGGTCCACGCCGCTCTCACCCACAGCACCCATGCGAGACTTGACCTCCTTCTCCGCCTCGCCGGACGGATCGTTAAAGGATGTCGACTGCCCGGCAGCGTAGCACTTCTCTCACGCGGGGTCGGATGCGAGGCACGCGCGCGCCGGTGGCGCCGTGCGTCCCGCCGCCAGGGCGCCCAGGGCTAGGTGCAGGGGATCTGGCCGTTGAGCACGCAATTCGACGGCGGCGTGAAGGAACCGATCACCACGCCCCGTAGGCCACCCGTGGCCGAACCACCGGGGGGAATGCTGCGATTCCAGTTGGCGGGGGTGAGCACGTAGTGCGTGCCCGACTGGGTGATGGTGCTGTTCCACGTGTGCAGGACGGATTGCCCCGCCGGCATGTCGAAGTCGATGCGCCAATCGGTGAGCGGCACCATGCTCGAGTTGGTGACCGCGAAGTTGGCGATGAAACCGGTCTGCCACGCGTGCTCCACCGACAACGTCGCCGAGGCCGCGGCCGCCTGGGCCGCGGGGGCGACGGCGAGCCCCGTGGCGACCAGCAACGCCGACACGGTGACGGGTAGCGCCGCGCGCCGGCGCTGCACGCGATTCATCAGTGCGGCCATGGCAGCCACATTAGGGGCGTACTCCCGGCCCGGGCCCTCGCGCCGGGGGCACGCTGCAGGACCTTTGCCCAACCGAAACCGTCGCGAAATTTTGGCACCGATGCCCGACGACTCGCCGGCCGGTGACCCGCGCTCAGCTATCGGCCCTCTCGGCTGCCGGCGGGCCGTCCTGATCGGTCGCCGTGGCCGCCGCCGCCTGGTGGCGGATCGCATCGGCGAACCTGGCGGCGTGCCGCGCACGCAGGTTGTGGACGCTCATGAGCACGGAGATGCCCCGATCGACTTCCTCGAGCTGCTGAACCTTCGACCTAATTTCCTTGTCGAGGGCTTCCACCTCGGTCCGCAACTCGGCGATCTGGAGCGCGATCTCGTTGATCCGCCGCGCCACCAGGACACGGTGTGCGCGCAGGTGCGACAGGGCGTCCAAATCGGCCGACTCCGGGGTCTTGCGGTCTTTCATGATGGGGAGCTCCTGATCCCGCCTCTTTCGGACGGCGGCGCGGCCGCGGATCTGCGTCATGGCGGTTTCCCTGGGATTGCGTGGTGATCGCTGAAGATGACGCCGAGCCGCGCCTGGTTCCCCCCCAGGGAACCCATCCAGGACGCGGTCGACGTGAGGGCAACTCTAGGAAGTAAACAGAGAATATGTCAATAATACGGAATTAATTTCCGTTATGATATGGCTCACAGCCTCCTCGGGCCCCGCTCGGCGCGCGGCGTGCGGTTTGCGCGGTAATCGAGGAGTTTGCGGAACGTGTCCCCATGGTTGATGGGAGACTGGGCCCATCCATTCGGCGGTGCGGGAGGCGGCATGACGACGGTGTACGTGGTCTCTGCGGGGAGCGGCGACACCTATCACATCGAGCGGGTTTACCTCGACCGCGACGAGGCGTACGGGTTCGCCCGCGACTACAACGGCATGGCCCCGAATCAGCAGCTCCAAGTCGAGGAATGGGAAACGGGCGCCCCGCCCGGGGCCTACGACGGCCCGTACTGGCGGGCCGAATGGTGGGCGCGTGTCCCGATCAGCAAGCGCCGCGGTCAGCTCCGCCATACCCGGGAGGGCGAACGCTTCGACGACTTCGACATCCGCCAGGAGTGGTGGACCGGCGACGCCTTGCCCGATGCGAAGCTGGTGCGCCGCGAGCTGGCCGGCGTGCCGCGAGTCGAGGTGGTCGGCGTGTCACGCGAGAAGGTCGAGGAGTTGTTCTGGGACACGATTACCCAGGTCAGGTCCGATTTGGCCGGGGTACCGAGGAAATAGTTTCCGCTATCCGTGCAACGAGTAGAAAAATTTTCGCGCCGTTAGTCGACATTGCCGATGGCGATGCGCCATGATCGCCCCATGGACCGGCACGCTCTGAACCGGCTCGGCCACCACATCGTGAGCCGCCGCGTCGCGCTCGGCTACCGCAACCGCACCGACTTCGCCGACAGCCTGCAGTTCACGGTGCGCACCCTGTCCGACATCGAAAACGGCGTGCGCAGAGCCAGCCCGGGCACCTACGCCATGCTGGAAAACAAGCTGGGCTGGGCGCCGGGCAGCGTCGACACCATCCTCGCCGGCGGAGAGCCAAGGGAACTGGTGGTCAAGCTGCCCCGGGAGCCCGGACCCCGGTACCAGACGTCGCCATCGGACGCTCTCGCCCGCGCCTCGACCGAGGAGCTGCTGCTGGAGTTGCGACGGCGCATCGTTAGGCCTCACGACCGGCAGTCCCCCGGCTGGGACGATTGGGGTGACGACGGCCTGGAACCACACGGCTCGTGGGTCGAGCGCGGTTAGCGGGTCGGACCCCGGGCGTGATGTTTCGGACCGGGTGTCGGCCACCGCGGAGAAGCCAGTAGGTTCGGGTGGTGAGCGAGGAGTTCTGGGTTAACCGCCGCGACGCCGGCGAGGCGGTGGTGTTGCAGGTCAGCGGCGTGGTCGACATCATCACCGCGCCCTCGCTCGCCACCCACATCGACGTCGCGCTGGCCGGCACGCCCGCGGTGCTGGTCATCGACCTCACCGAAGTCGATTTCCTATCGTCCGCGGGCATCACCGTGCTGGTCGAGGTGCATCGACTGACCGAGAACAGCCCGACGTCATTGCGGGTGGCGGCCGACGGCTCGGCCACCAGCCGGCCGCTGCGGATCGTGGGCCTCGACGAGTTCATC
>NZ_LZIZ01000203.1:0-8044 GCF_001666915.1 Mycobacterium sp. E3339
ACGGTGCGGGCCAGCTCGCCGGCACCGACTTCGTCGTGCGCTCCATGTCCGGCGGGCTGTCGGGCGGCACCATCGCGGCGCTGCTGGAAGTGTTGGACACGGCGTCGCGCGAGGCCGACGTCCGGCGCCGCGGCGGGCGCCATGTTGGGGTCGAAACCCGTGGGCTCCGCGCTGGCGCTGGCCGACGGGATGGTCACGAGGGTGCCCGTGACCGCGGCAAGAACGAGCGTCTTACGGACGTTCTTCAATATCTTTCCTTTCGCGGTGCGCGCGCGCCAAAGCAAGCCCACTCGGGTGGGCTGACGGTGTTTGATTGGTGCGGAATACCTGCTTCGGGACGTGCCGGCTTGTCCTGGCACGACAGCGGTGGGCTGGAATCGCCCGGCGGAGTGCTACCGCCGGCCACGGACAAGACTTCGCCGTCCGCGGCCCCGCTCACACGCGGGTCCGTGATTCTGTTTTCAGTTACTCTTCCGTAACCCGTTGCGGGCTAACAGGGACCGTACGAGACCCGACGGCATTCGTCATCTTCGGAAATCGGATATCTCCGTTCGGTAACGGGGTGATCACGACGCGGTAGCCTCGCACTTTTGGCAGGTCAGCCACGCGATTCCGGCGAGTACCCAACAAATGCAAAAGCTTTCACAGCGTGAGCCGAATCACGCCCATTTTGTGAACTGGCCCACGTATTTGCCCCAGGCGTTTACAACCTTGCGGCCGTACCGGACTCGATTCCGCCGCTGCGAAGCACCGCACACTACAACAAGTTACGGGTTTACGTCACACACCGGGGGCGAACATACGAGCGAATTGCCTTGCGCCACCGCTTAACTTGCATTGTTCAAATAACGCACACCCGTCGTGGCGCGTTGCCGCCAAGTCGTGTGAAATAGCGAAATACACTGTCGGGGCGGCGATTCCGCGATCGTCACGCATGCGGTCTGGCAATTTCGGTGCGCCCGGGCCGTCGCCAAGCATCGCCGAGCTTGAAGACCAATTTATTTACCAGACTTGGTATTTCGTTTGGCAAAGCCGAAATCGCCACGGCGCCTTGCCATTTGCCAGGAATGGGCGCCGCGTTACAGGGGTTTACCCGGATTTCATCCGGCCCCGCACGGGCGGGTCGGGGTGCCCTTAGCCGCGGGGCCGCGCGAGGGCGCGCAGCTCGGCGTCGGTGTTGACGTTGGTCAACGACCGCGAATCCGTCGTGACGATGCGCTGCGCGTCCGAGGCGTCCACCAGGGCGCGCATCTTGCGCTCCCCCGCCGCCACCAAGGCGTCGACCCGGTCGGCCAGGTCGGTCCGGTACACCGCGGCGAGATAGTGGTCCTGGCCGTCCCACGGCAGCACCACCTCCGCGCCAGTCTCCTGCGCCCTGCGGGTGAGGTCGTCGATGAGTTCGACTGCCAGGAAAGGCATGTCGACGGCGCAGACGAAGGCGAGCGGCGCGCTGGCCTCGGCCGCCGCGCGCAATGCGCGTCCGGTCGCCGGCAGCGGCCCCAGGCCGCGCAGCTCGTCGCGCATCACGCGCGCCTCGAGTTCGGGCAGCGGCTGCCCCTGTGCGGCCATCACCAGGACGGGGTCGCAGCGCTGTCGCAGGACGCCGACGACGTGCTCGACCATGGTGGTCGCGTCGGAACCCGCGGAGGCGGGGACAGGGAGGCTGGCCTTGTCGCGGCCCATCCGTTGCGATGCGCCGCCGGCGAGCACCACCCCGGCAAGCGAAGTCTTTTCGCCCACGTCAGTCGACGGTCCAGGTGTCGCGCCCACGCAGCAGCGATTGCAGGGCGGCGTCGTCGAACGGTTTGGCGGCGCGCGCGGCCTGCACCTGCGAGCGCGCCGCGTCGTCGTACGTGGGCCGGCTGACGTCCCGGAAGATGCCGAGCACGGTGTGGTCGAGGTTCTGATCGGAGAGCCGGGACAACGCGAAGGCGTAGGCGGAGTCGTCGGTGTGCGCGTCGTGCACCATGATCTCGTCCACGGAAACGTCGGCGGTCTTGGCGAATTCGAGGCCGAAGCCGGACTTCACGACGCAGTACTCGCCGTCGGCGCCGAAGGTGATCGGCTCGCCGTGGCGGATGTTGATCACCCGCTCCTCGGCGCCTTCCTTGCGCAGCACGTCGAAGGAGCCGTCGTTGAAAATCGGGCAGTCCTGCAGGATTTCGACGACGGCGGCGCCGCGATGCTCGGCGGCGGCGCGCAACACCTCGGTCAGCCCGTTGCGGTCGGAGTCCAGGGCGCGGCCGACGAACGTGGCCTCGGCGCCCAGCGCCAGCGACACCGGGTTGAACGGGTGGTCCAGCGATCCCATCGGAGTCGACTTGGTGACCTTGCCGACCTCCGACGTCGGCGAGTACTGACCCTTGGTCAGCCCGTAAATCCGGTTGTTGAACAGCAGGATCGTGATGTTGACGTTGCGGCGCAGCGCGTGGATCAGATGGTTGCCGCCGATCGACAGCGCGTCGCCGTCACCGGTGACCACCCACACCGACAGGTCCTCGCGGGCCAGCGCCAGACCGGTCGCGATGGCCGGCGCGCGGCCGTGAATGGAGTGAAACCCGTAGGTCTCCAGGTAGTACGGGAAGCGGCTCGAGCACCCGATGCCGCTGACGAACACGATGTTCTCGCGGCGCAGTCCCAGCTCGGGCAGGAAGTTGCGGATGGTGTTGAGGATGACGTAGTCGCCGCAACCCGGGCACCAGCGGACCTCCTGGTCGCTGGTGAAGTCCTTGCCCTTCTGCGGCTGATCCGTCGCGGGGACACCGTCGTTCTTTTTCAACCTGGGCGTCAACCCGAGGTCGGTGCCCGCCAGATTTCCCACCAGGTCGGTCATTCGATAGCTCCCGCTCCAACCGTCGCTGCCGCCATTCTGGCGACCATCGTCTTGTCCTGCTCGATTTCGGCCAGCGTGCCGCCGATCGCTGCGCGGATGACGCGCCCGATCTCGTCGGCGAGGAACGCCACACCCTGGACCTTGCTGACCGATTGCACGTCGACCAGGTACTTGCCCCGAAGCAACAGCGCCAGCTGGCCCAGATTCATTTCCGGGCACACCACCATCGGGTAGCGCCGCAGCACGTCGCCCAGGTTGGCCGGGAACGGGCTGAGGTGACGCAGGTGGGCGTGCGCGACCTTGACGCCCTTGCGCCGCGCGCGCCGGCAGGCTTCGCCGATCGGGCCGTACGAGCTGCCCCAGCCGATCAGCAGCAGCTCGGCCTCCCCGCTGGGGTCGTCGACCTCGAGGTCGGGCACCGTGATGCCGTCAATCTTGGCCTGCCGCAACCGAACCATGAGGTCGTGGTTGACCGGCTCGTAGGAGATGGCACCCGAGCCGTTCGCCGCCTCCAGGCCACCGATCCGGTGCTCGAGGCCCGGGGTGCCCGGGACGGCGAACTGGCGCGCGAGCGTCTCGGGGTCGCGGTTGTAGGGCTGGAAGGGCTCGTCCGGCTTGGCGAACGTGTGCTTGATCGGCTGCAGCGTCCCGACGTCCGGAATCCGCCACGGCTCCGAGCCATTGGCGATCGCGCCGTCGGACAACACGATCACCGGGGTGTGGTACGACACCGCGATGCGCACCGCCTCGATCGCGATGGCGAAACAGTCGGACGGCGAACTCGGCGCCAGCACCGCCACCGGCGACTCGCCGTTGCGGCCGTACAGCGCCTGCAGCAGGTCGGCCTGCTCGGTCTTGGTCGGCAGGCCGGTCGACGGGCCGCCGCGCTGAACGTCGATGACCAGCAGCGGCAGCTCGGTCATCACCGCGAGGCCCAGCGCTTCGGACTTCAACGAGATGCCGGGACCCGAAGTGCTGGTGACGCCGAGCGCCCCGCCGTATGAGGCGCCGATCGCGGCGCAGATGCCGCCGATCTCGTCCTCGGCCTGGAAGGTGATGACGTTGAAGTTCTTGTGCTTGGACAGCTCGTGCAGGATGTCCGACGCCGGCGTGATCGGGTAACTGCCGAGCACCACCGGGATGTTGGCCAGCTGCCCCGCCGCGACGATGCCGTAGGACATGGCCGTGTTGCCGGAGATCTGCCGGTATTCACCGGACGGCAAGGTCGCCCGGGACACCTCGTAGGTGGTGCCGAACGCCTCGGTCGTCTCGCCGTAGTTCCAGCCCGCCTTGAGCGCCAGCACGTTCGCCTCGGCGATGTCGGGCTTGCGGGCGAACTTCTCCCGGATGAACTTCTCGCTGGTCTCGATCGGGCGGCCGTACATCCAGGACAGCAGCCCCAGCGCGAACATGTTCTTGGCCCGCTGGCCGTCCTTCTTCGACGCGCCGATCGCCTCGACCGCGCCCAGCGTGAGGGTGGTCATCGCGACGGAATGCACGACGTATTCGGACAACTCGTCGGACTCCAGCGGGTTCGTGACGTAACCCACCTTGGTCAGGTTGCGCTTGGTGAACTCGTCGGAGTTCGCGATCACCATGCCGCCGCGCGGCAGGTCGCCGATGTTGGCCTTGAGCGCCGCGGGGTTCATCGCGACGAGCACGTCGGGGCGGTCACCGGCGGTCAGGATGTCGTAGTCGGCGATCTGGATCTGGAAGGACGACACCCCGGGCAACGTGCCTGCGGGGGCCCGGATCTCGGCCGGGTAGTTCGGCTGGGTCGCCAGGTCGTTACCGAAAAGCGCTGCCTCCGACGTGAACCGGTCACCGGTGAGCTGCATGCCGTCACCGGAGTCCCCGGCGAAGCGGATGACTACCTGTTCGAGGCGCTGACGTTCGGACCCGTTACGCGCAGGCGCTCCGTTCTGGGACGACCCGCCGTGAGAATCAGAGCCGGCTCCGCTGCCGTTCGGATCCACGTATCCGCCTTCCATTGGTTAACCGGATAGGCACTTTCGCTGGAGATTGAGGTTACGCGCCGTTGCAGCGACTCCCGCGCGCTCGAGCTTGAGTGTCACTAGTAATGCCAATTATGGCACTTCTCTGAGGGAAGAATGAGCGTCTCTAATCCATCGCATGCAGCGGTTTTACCCCTAAAGCCGAAGTCAGCGCGGGGAGGGTGGTGCGGACGGTTCAAAACTGTGGTATTGGTCACTTTCGCGCGGCGGCGTCCAATTCCCTTGGCGCCGTTTCCGGCATCGCAATCAGGTAGAGCAAAAACCCCGCGCCGGCGAGCGCTCCGAGGAAGGCAAAGGCGGCGTTGTAACCGGCGGCCACCACGATTCGGCCCGCGACGAGGTTGGACACCGAGGCGCCTATCCCGGTCGCCGCCGTCACTGCGCCGAGGCTGACGTTGAACCGGCCGCTGCCGTGCGTCACGTCCTGCACCACGAGGGGAAACAGCGCACCGAACACGCCGGCCCCGACTCCGTCCAGCAGCTGCACGCCGACCAGCCAGTACGGATTGCCGGACAGGGTATAGAGAAACCCTCGCGCGGCCAGGACGGCGAAGCCGAGCAGGAAGATCGGCTTCCTGCCCCACGAGTCGGCCTTGGCCCCGGCCAGGTACGCCACCGGCACCATGACCACCTGCGCGGCCACGATGCAGCCGGACATCAGCGCGGTCCCGACGTCCTTGTTGTGCAGCGCCAGCAACTGGCCGACCAGGGGCAGCATCGCGGCGTTGGCGAAGTGGAAGGCGACCACGGTCGCGGCGAAGATCATCAGCCTGGGGTTGCGCAGCAGCGCCGCCATCCGCGACGGTGTCTCGTGCGGACCCCCGGGCACGTGATCCATGCCCCGGGCGACGTCATGGTCGATCGCGTCGCGCGGAATCCGCAGTGTCGCAAGCACACTGGCGGCGGCCATGGTGGCCAGCACCCAGAACACCACCACCGGCCCGAAGAAGTAGGCCAGCCCGCCGGTGATGGCGGCGGCCGACGCGTTACCCGCGTGGTTGAACGACTCGTTGCGCCCGATTCGTCGCGAGAAGAAGCGGGGACCGACGACGCCCAGGGTGATCGCGGCGAGGGCCGGGGCGAAGACCGAGCCGGCGATCCCGGTGATCGCTTGCAACACCGAGATCGAGTACAGGCCGGGGAACAACGGCATCGCCAACGACCCGGCGGTGACGGTCAACGCGCCGCCGATGATCAGCGCCCGCTTGGCCGTGCTGCGGTCCACCAACGCGCCGGCCGGCGCCTGAGCGACGATCGCCCCGATCCCGCCGACCGCCATGACGAAGCCGATCGACGCCTGGTCCCAGTGATGGGTCAGCAGCAGGTAGACCGACAGGTAGGGACCCAGCCCGTCGCGAACGTCGGCCAACAGGAAGTTCAGCAGGTCCAGCGCGCGCGTCAGCCGGCGCGGGATCGGGGTGGGGGCGCCAGCGACGGTCGGCATGCGCATCTAGTACCCGATGCGCGCTCGACCGAAGTGTCAGGCGCTCTTGTCGCGGCGCTCGGTGCGCGACGGCTTGCGCGGCACGATCGTCGGCAGCACGTTGTCCTGCACGGTCTCCTTGGTCACCACGACCTTGGCGACGTCGTCGCGGCTCGGGATGTCGTACATCACCGGCAGCAGGACCTCTTCCATGATGGCCCGCAGACCGCGGGCGCCCGTGCCGCGATGGATGGCTTGATCGGCGATCGCCTCGAGCGCGTCGTCGGTGAACTCGAGCTCGACGCCGTCCATCTCGAACAGCCGGGTGTACTGCTTGACCAGAGCGTTCTTGGGCTCCGAGAGGATCTTGACCAGCGACTCCCGGTCCAGGTTGGTCACCGAGGCCACCACCGGCAACCGGCCGATGAACTCCGGGATCAAGCCGAACTTGATCAGGTCCTCGGGCATGACCTCGGCGAAGTGGTCGGTGGTGTCGATCTCGGCCTTCGAGCGCACCTCGGCGCCGAAGCCCAGGCCGCGCTTCCCGACGCGCTCGTAGATGATCTTCTCCAGGCCGGCGAACGCCCCCGCGACGATGAACAGCACGTTGGTGGTGTCGATCTGGATGAACTCCTGGTGCGGGTGCTTGCGGCCGCCCTGCGGGGGAACCGACGCCTGCGTGCCCTCCAGGATCTTCAGCAGCGCCTGCTGCACGCCCTCGCCGGAGACGTCACGGGTGATCGACGGGTTTTCACTCTTGCGGGCGATCTTGTCGACCTCGTCGATGTAGATGATGCCGGTCTCGGCCCGCTTGACGTCGTAGTCGGCGGCCTGAATGAGCTTGAGCAGAATGTTTTCGACGTCCTCACCGACGTACCCGGCCTCGGTCAGCGCGGTGGCGTCGGCGATGGCGAACGGCACGTTGAGCATCTTGGCGAGCGTCTGGGCCAGGTAGGTCTTGCCGCAGCCGGTCGGGCCCAGCATCAGGATGTTGGACTTGGTCAGCTCGACCGGCTCGTGCCGGGAGTCGCGGCCCTTCTCCCCGGCCTGGATGCGCTTGTAGTGGTTGTACACCGCGACGGCCAGGGTCCGCTTGGCGGTGTCCTGGCCAATGACGTAGCCCTCCAAGAACTCCCGGATCTCAACGGGCTTGGGCAGTTCGTCGAGCTTGACGTCGTCGGCGTCGGCGAGCTCCTCTTCGATGATCTCGTTGCAGAGGTCGATGCACTCATCGCAGATGTACACACCGGGACCAGCAATGAGCTTCTTGACTTGCTTCTGGCTCTTCCCGCAGAAGGAGCACTTCAGCAGGTCACCGCCGTCTCCGATGCGCGCCATGGTGCCTCAGGGCCTACTTCCTGTTCGCCGTTCGTCGTGCTGTCCCGCCATGTATCCCCCGACGCTACCCGGTAGATCGGGCCCGACGCGACCGTTAAGGCCGAATCGCGTTGGTGGTATTCATGCCGTCCGTCTCGATGAAACATATAGCCAGACGGCGCCCCTGACTCGCGAAAGACGCGCTTTGCGTGTCTTTGGCGTGTCGCGGTCGTTACCCGACCGAGGCTGTGCGCCGCCCAAACCCCACCAAATCACCCTACCGTCGCCGGCCGGGTATTGGTTCTGATCAGCGCCGGCCGACGGGCCCGGTTCGCCGAGCGTGCACTGGGGGCGGCAAATCGGCCGAAAATCCGCCGTGAGTGCACGTTCGGCGCGGGACCGCGAACGCTAGGCGGTCTGCGCGGACAGCTTCCGATACTCCAGGACGGTGTCGAT
>NZ_LZIZ01000204.1:0-9927 GCF_001666915.1 Mycobacterium sp. E3339
GGCGGGACCAGTGCAGAAACGCCGACCTCTTGGCGGCCGACCGGCCGAACGTCGCCAGCGCCGCCGGGGTCAACGTGGTCGACGTCAGCATCGCGACCGCGACGGCCAGGATCGCCCCCGTCGCCATCGACTTCAACGCCGGGGTATTGATCACGTTGACCCCGGCGGCGCTGGCGACGTTCGGCCGGTCGGCCGCCAAGAGGTCGGCGTTTCTGCACTGGTCCCGCCGGCCCGACGGCGCCCAATCCCGGTTCTGGAACCGCTGGATCGGCTGGGTGATGCGGCGGCCGTGGATGTCGGCGCTGGCGGCCTCGCTGGTGCTGCTCGTGATGGCCGCCCCGGCTTCGTCGATGGTGCTGGGCAACAGTCTGCTGCGCCAGTTCGACTCGTCGCACGAGATCCGCGCCGGGGTGGGCGCGGCGGCCGAGGCCCTCGGCCCCGGCGCCCTGGGCCCGGTTCGGGTGCTGATCACGTTCCCCGACGGCGGCGCGGCCTCGCCCGAACACGGCCAGACCATCGGCGCGATCCGGCAGCGGATGACGCAGGCGCCCAACATCGTCTCGGTGGCCCCGCCGCAGTTCGCCGAGGACAACGGCAGCGCCCTGCTGTCGGCGGTGCTGTCGGTGGACCCCGAGGACATGCGGGCGCGCGAGACCGTCGGGTGGATGCGCGCGCAGCTGCCCAAGGTGCCCGACCGGGGAACCGCGCGAGTGGACGTCGGCGGCCCGACCGCCCTGATCAAGGACTTCGACGACCAGGTCTCCCAGACCGAGCCGTTGGTGCTGGCCATCGTCGCGCTGATCGCGTTCGTGATGCTGCTGGTCTCCGTGCACTCGGTGTTCCTGGCGCTCAAGGGCGTGCTGATGACCTTGCTGTCGGTCGCGGCCGCGTACGGCAGCCTGGTGATGGTGTTCCAGTGGGGCTGGCTGAAGGACCTCGGCTTCGCCCAGATCAGCTCGATCGACAGCACCGTCCCGCCGCTGGTGCTCGCGATGACCTTCGGGTTGTCGATGGACTACGAGATCTTCCTGCTGACCCGCATCCGGGAACGCTTCCTGCACTCCGGCAACACCCGCGACGCGGTCGCGTACGGCGTGAGCACCAGCGCCCGCACCATCACCAGCGCGGCCCTGATCATGATCGCGGTCTTCGTCGGCTTCGCGTTCGCGGGCATGCCGCTGGTCGCCGAGATCGGCGTCGCCTGCGCGGTGGCGATCGCGGTGGACGCCACCGTCGTGCGGCTGGTGCTGGTCCCGGCGTTGATGGCGATGTTCGCCCAGTGGAACTGGTGGATACCCGGGTGGCTGTCCCGGATTCTGCCGTCGGTCGACTTCGACCGGCCGTTGCCCGCGGTAGACCTGGCCGACGTCGTGGTCATCCCCGACGACATCTCGGCCCTGACGGCGCCCAACGCCGACCTGCGGATGGTGCTCAAGTCGGCCGCCAAGCTCAAGCACTTGGCGCCCGACGCCATCTGCGTGACCGATCCGCTGGCGTTCACCGGGTGTGGGCGCAACGGCAAGGAGCGGCAGGGCGCCGCGGCGGCCGGGGCCGATCCGGACCGCGGCCGCGACCCCGGTCAGATCCCCCATCAGGTCAACATCGACGACGAGAAGGCGGGCGCCGTGGTGGGCACCGCCGACCGCAGGACCGGCACCAACGGGCACACCAACGGCGCCGCCGGGGCCAAGAAGCTGGTCGGGGGGCTGACCTCGCGCAACGGCATCGCCAAGGCCATCGTCGGCGCGGACCGGCCCGTGCACCCGGTCACGTTGTGGCGGGGGCGGCTGTCGGTGGCCATCGACGCGCTGGAGAGCGAGAACGGCAGCGCCGACCGGCCGCTCTACGAGCGCCGCAGCCCGGTGGAAACCACCCACGTGCAGCTGCCCACCGGCGACCGGCTGCTGGTCCCGACCGGCGCCGAGACGCTGCGCCTGAAGGGCTACCTCATCATGTGCCGTAACAGCCGCCGCGATTACGCCGACTTTGCGGATATGGTTGAAACGTTGGAGCCCGAGACCGCCGCCGTGGTGCTGGCGGGCATGGACAGGTACTACTGTTGTCAGTCGCCCAGGCGGCAGTGGATCGCCAGCCAGCTGGTCCGTCGACTCGCTGATCCCGATCCCTGCGATTTCGACGACGAGCAGGGGTCCGAGGACGACGCCCGCTCGGACTGGGAAGAGATCAGGCAGCGCTGCCTGTCGGTGGCCGTGGCGATGCTGGAGGAGGCGAGGTGACGTTGGCACCTGACCGACGCCCCGCACCGCCCCACCGGCAGGCCGCCGAGCCGCGCGGCCGCGACGGCGCGCCCGCCCCCGACCCCGACCAGCCGGTGGAGTTCTGGCCGACCTCGGCCATTCGCGCCGCCCTGCAGGGCGGCGACATCGCCACCTGGAAGCGCATCGCCGCCGCGCTGAAGCGCGATCCGTACGGGCGGACCGCCCGCCAGGTCGAGGAGGTGCTCGACGGCACCCGCCCCTACGGCATCTCCAAGGCGCTGTGGGAGGTGCTCGAACGCGCCCGCACCCACCTGGAGGCCAACGAGCGCGCCGAGGTGGCCCGGCATGTGCGGCTGCTCATCGACCGATCCGGCCTGGCGCAACAGGAATTCGCCTCCCGCATCGGGGCGAGCGCCGAGGAACTCGCCGCCTACCTGGACGGCAGCACCAGCCCGTCGGCGGCGCTGATGATCCGGATGCGCCGCCTCTCGGACCGGTTCGTCAAGGTGAAGTCGACGCGTTCGGCGGAGTCCAACTGATCACCTGATCGGCAGCACGTCCGAGACCAGCCAGGCGTCGCCGTGCTTAGTCAGCGCGACCCGCAGCGCGGGCGCCGATTGGTTGGGCGGTTGCCCCGGCGCGTTCTGGGTGACCCGCAGGATCACCGCCACGCTCGCCGCCGCCGGCCCGAGCGCCTCGACCCCGGCCGCCAGCGTGGCGGCCTGCGCGGTGACGTTGTGCTGGGCCAGCTCGGAGCTGGACTTCGTGTACTGCTCCTTGAAGGCGGCCGCGTGCTCCGGGACGATCAACGCCGTGGCCCGGTCGATCGAGCTGTCCGGGGCGCCCGGGGTGAACGACGCCATCGCCTCCGCCATCACCGTGGCGACGCGGACCACGTCACGCGAGTCGTCCTTGAATTCGCGGTCCGACTGCGTCCAATGCGTGTAACCGGTGACCACCGCGGCCACCAGCGCCGCCGTGCACAGGAAGACGACGGCCAGGCGCAGGCCCGGCGCGTCGTCGTCGGTGCCGACGCTGACCGAATCGCGCCGCAACAGCCAGAAATTCACCCCGACGCCCTCGACGATCAGCAGCACGAGCACCGAGCACACCGACACCCACCACAGCGGCCAGCCCAGCACCAGCCCGATCGCCAACAACGCCGCAATGGCCGCCAGCGGGGCCAGGATGTCGAAGGCGACCAGGCGCCAGACGTTTCTCATCGGATCGACTCCAGCCCGGAGATCATCAGCTTGCCTTCCACGTCGCACACGTCGAGGCGCAGGTTCCAGTGCACCGTCTGCGGTTTGGCGCCGGCGTTCTCACTGACCGACGTCGCGACCAGCATCACCGAGTCCAGGCGGCTGGCGAACGGCGGCAGCTTCGTGGTCACCACCGGTCGGGAGCTCCCGGGCTGGGTGTCCAGGTCGCGGTGCACCGTCTCGACGGCCACCGCCTCGATCCGCCCGGCGCTCTTGGACTGCAGCTTGTCCACCACCTGCCGATAGGGCTGCATGGCCGCGTCGAAGTCGGTGTTCAGTTCGCCGACCGTCCCGTCGTGCAGCCGCTGCAGGCTGGAGTCGACGTTGCCGCTGTTCATGTTGATCAGCACACCCGTCCAGTCGGCCGCGGTCTGCATGACGCGGGTGAGGTAGCGGCGTTCGGCCATGTCGTCGCGGTGCCCGGACCACAGGAAGAATGCGAACACCACCGCCGCCACCGACAGCACCCCGAGGACGGCCGACGCGATGCCGTACGGGGAGAACATCGGGCCATCGGCGGATTCCTCGTCGACGGCTTCGTCGGGGTCCTCGACGTCCACCTCTTCGGCCGCTGCTTCAGTTCGCTCGCCGTCTGACATGGCCCGATCGTCGCACCCGGGAAAGATGGAAGGATGGCGGGGTGACTGTAGAGGCCATTCGCTCGGGCATCGACCTGAGCCACGTCGACGACAACACCCGCCCCCAGGACGACCTGTTCGGTCACGTCAACGGCCGCTGGCTGGCCGAATACGACATACCGGCGGACCGGGCCACCGACGGGGCGTTCCGTCAGCTCTACGACCGCGCCGAAGAGCAGGTGCGCGACCTGATCATCGAGGCCAGCCAGACGGGCGCCGCCCCCGGCACCGACCAGCAGCGCATCGGCGATCTCTACGCCAGCTTCCTCGACGAGGAGGCCGTCGAGCGGCGCGGCCTGCAACCGCTGCGCGACGAGCTGGCCACCATCGACGACGCCGCCGACGCGGACGCGTTGGCGACCGCCGTGGGCGCGCTGCAGCGCACCGGGGTGGGCGGCGGCGTGGCGGCCTACATCGACACCGACGCCAAGAACTCCGCCCGTTACCTGGTGCACCTCACCCAATCCGGCCTCGGACTGCCCGACGAGTCCTACTACCGCGAGGAGCGGCACGCCGAGGTGCTGGAGGCGTACCCGGGTCACATCGCGCGGATGTTCGCCCTGGTGTTCGGCGGTGACTCGGCCGATCACACTCGGGACGCGGAGCGCATCGTCGCGCTGGAGGCCAGGCTGGCCGAGGCGCACTGGGACGTGGTCAAGCGCCGCGACGCCGACCTCAGCTACAACCTGCGCACGTTCGCCCAACTGCGCGACGAATCGCTGGGGTTCGATTGGGCCGCCTGGGCCACCGCCCTGGGCGCCGGCCCCGAGGGACTCGCCGAAGTGATTGTGCGCCAACCGGATTACCTGCGCGCGTTCGCCGAGCTGTGGCGCAACGAGGACCTCGAGGTGTGGAAGAGCTGGGCCCGCTGGCGGTTGATCCGCGCCCGCGCGTCCTGGCTGACCGACGACCTGGTCGCCGCGGACTTCGACTTCTACGGCCGCCTGCTCACCGGCGCCGAGCAGATCCGCGAGCGCTGGAAGCGGGCGGTGTCGCTGGTGGAGAGCCTGATGGGCGACGCCGTCGGAAAGCTCTACGTGCAGCGGCATTTCCCGCCGGACGCCAAGGCCCGCATCGACGCCCTGGTGGACAACCTGAAGGCGGCCTACCGGCAGTCCATCTACGAGCTGGACTGGATGACCCCGCAGACCCGGGAGCGCGCCCTGGCGAAGCTGGACAAATTCGTCGCCAAGGTCGGCTACCCGGCGAAGTGGCGCGACTACTCCGCGCTGGTGATCGACCGCGACGACCTCTACGGCAACTTCCGGCGCGGCTACGCGGTCAACCACGACCGCGAGCTGGCCAAGCTGGGCGGCCCGGTCGACAGGGACGAGTGGTTCATGACGCCCCAGACGGTCAACGCCTACTACAACCCGGGGATGAACGAAATCGTCTTTCCCGCGGCAATTTTGCAGCCCCCGTTCTTCGACCCGGACGCCGACGACGCCGCCAACTACGGCGGGATCGGCTCGGTGATCGGGCACGAGATCGGGCACGGCTTCGACGACCAGGGCGCCAAGTACGACGGCGACGGCAACCTGGTGGATTGGTGGACCGACGCCGATCGCGCCGAATTCGGTTCCCGCACCAAGGCTCTCATCGAGCAATACGACGCCTACACGCCGCGCGGGTTGGGCGGGGGCCACCACGTCAACGGCGCGTTCACCGTCGGGGAGAACATCGGCGACCTGGGTGGGTTGTCGATCGCCCTGCTGGCCTACCAGCTGTCGCTACAGGGCCGGCCCGCGCCCGTCATCGACGGGCTGACCGGAGTGCAGCGCGTGTTCTACGGCTGGGCGCAGGTGTGGCGCACCAAATCCCGTGCGGCCGAAGCGATCCGGCGGCTGGCGACCGATCCGCACTCACCGCCGGAGTTCCGCTGCAACGGCGTCGTCCGCAACATGGACGCGTTCTACGACGCGTTCGATGTGGGCGAGAGCGACGCGCTGTTCCTCGAGAAGCAGCGCCGGGTCAGGATCTGGAACTGACGGCGGCCGGCACCGGCTCGATCCGGGCCGGCACGTGCTTGTGCCACGGCGTGCCGGCGTAGGGGTCGCGCCAGTCGGTCGAGGTGAGCGCGTTCGGCGCGACGCCGGGAACCACGGTGTGCCCGTCGCCGTCGACGTAGTCCAGCCCAAAACCGTTGGGCAGGGCCGCGTGCCCGGCCAGCATGGTCTCGGTGATCTCGACGGTGGCCTCGGCGCTGCCGGCCGCGGTGCTGATGCGGACGCGGCACCCGTCGACCAGGCCCAGCGTTTGGGCGTCCTCGACGCTGACGCGCAGCGCCCCGTCCGCGTCGCGCTTGCGCCACGACGGGTCGCGGAAGATGTCGTTGGCGGTGTAGGCGCGGCGCTCCCCCACCGACAGCACGATCGGAAATTCCGGCGTGGTCAGCTGCGGCGGCGCCGCGGCCAATGCACCCAATTCGTCGAGCATCTCCGGGATCTCCAGCGCGATCTTGTGATCGGCATGGCTGATCAACGCGAAGTCGTCCTCGTAGTTGTGCGCGGTGAACGTCACCCCGGACGGGCTGTCGAGGATCGCGTCGAACAGGGCATTGCCGTCGGCGTGGCCGGCGCGGCGCACGGCCTCGGGATAGGTGAGCGCGGCCTTCTGGGCGAGCCCCCACAGGGCGGCCGCGCCGCGCAGGCCGTCCGGCAGGGTGGGCCCGAGGGTCTCGTAGAGGACGTAGGGCAGCAGCTTCGCGACCGTCGGGTTGGTCGCGGTGGCGGCCAGGAACGCTTCGGTGTACGCCTGCCGGCCGCGCTGGGCCGCCTCGGCCAGCGGCCGCAGGTCCGCGTCTTCGACGACGCCCACGACCTGGACCAGCCGGGCCCAGATCTCCGGCTCGGGCAGCGTTCCGGGCAGCGGCTCGAGCAACGGCCGGCGCAGCTGAAAGGCGTTGTGCGGGAACTCCAGATTGAAGAACGTCGCCTCCGGTTTCTCGAACTGGGAGGCCGCGGGCAGGACGTAGTGCGCGAGTCGGGCGGTCTCGGTCATCGCGACGTCGATGACGACCATCAGTTCGAGCGCTTTGAAGGCCTCCCGGCAGGCCGCCGAGTTGGCCAGCGAGTGCGCGGGATTGCTGCTCTCCACGATCATGGCCCGGAATCGGTCCGGGTGGTCGGTGAGGATCTCCTCGGGCACGACGTTGCTGGGCACCAATCCGGCGATGATCGGGGCGCCGGTGACCGGGGTGCGGCCGGAGAACTGGCCGAACAGCGGCCCGAACGCCGAATGCAGGTGCTGGCCGCCCTTTTTCGCGAAGTTGCCGGTGAAGATCCACAGCAGCTTGTTCAGATACGAGCAGAGCGTGCTGTTGGGCGCCTGCTGCACCCCGAGGTCCTCGAACACCGAGACGCTGGCCGCCGCGCCGATGCGGCGGGCCGCCGCCCGCAACAACTCCTCGTCGACCCCGCACCGTTGCGCGTAGTCGGACACGGGCACCTCGCGCAGCGCGGCCCGGACGGCGTCGGCGCCGCGCACGTGCTCGGCGAGAAACGTTTCGTCACAGAGGTTTTTTTGGACCAGGACGGCCGCCAGCGCGGCCAGGCACCACGCGTCGGTGCCGGGCCGCACCCGCAGATGGAAGTCGGACATCTTGGCGGTGTCGGTGACGACGGGGTCGATGACGATCATCGAGCGGGCCGGGTCCTTGGCGATCTCGTTGAGCACCACCCGGGCGCGGGGGAAGCTCTGCGACATCCACGGGTTCTTCCCGACGAACACCGACACCTCGGCGTGCTCGAATTCGCCTCGCGTGTGACCGCCGTACAGCTGCCCGTCGATCCAGGCCTCGCCGGTCTTCTCCTGCGCCAGGGCATTTGACCGATAGCGCGACCCCAGGGCCTTCAGGAAGGCGCCGCTGTAGGCCCCGCCCAGGTGATTGCCCTGGCCGCCACCGCCGTAGTAGAAGATCTTGTCCCCGCCGTAGCTGTCCCGGATTCGCTTGAACCCCTCGGCGATCTCGACAATCGCGGTGTCCCAGTCGATCTCCTCGAAGCTGCCGTCCGCGCGCCGGCGCAGTGGCGAGGTCAGCCGAGCGCCGCTGTTCTGATAGTGATCCAGCCGCAGCGCCTTGTTGCAGGTGTAGCCCTGCGACGCGGGGTGCGCCTTGTCGCCCCGGATGCGGGCCAGCCGCCGGTCCTCGACCTGCACGACGATGCCGCAGTTGCATTCGCAGAGGATGCAGGCCGTGGATTTCCATTCACCGGTCATTGTCAGACGTCCTTCCTGGTCGCCTCGGCCGACAGCAGGCGGTGTAGCTGGCGGTGCACGACGTCGAGGGGGGTGAGGTCGCGGCGCACGCGGGCCAGCACGATCGCGCCCTCGAGCGCGGTGGTGGCCAGCACCGCCAGGTCGGCGGCCCGCTCGGGTGCCACCCCGTCGGCGATGAAGCGCTGCGCGATCAGATCGGTCCAGCGGTCGAATACCGACGCGGCGCGCTCGACGACCGGCGCCATGCGCTCTTCCTCCCCCGCCTCCACCGAAACCGCGACCACGGGGCAGCCCGCGCGATAGTCGCTGTCGAGCAGCTGCCGGCGATACTTGTCGATCAGGGTGTCCAGCAGCGCCGGCCCGTTCTCGGCCTCGGCGATGATTGCCGCGACATGCTCGCCCGCGTAATCGACCGCCTCGCAGAGCAATTGGGTTCGCCCGCCCGGGAAATAGTGGTAGGCCGATCCGCGCGGCGCGCCGCTGTGTTCCAGGACGTCGGAGATCGCGGTGGCGTGCGCGCCCCGCTCCCTGATCAACAGCGCGGCGGAGACCACCATCCGCTCGCGTGGACTGCGCATCGCCGCTCCTCGGGTCAGACCTTATGTATGATGCTATACATAATCCCTAGGCCCGCGGAAGCCCCCCGCCTCCATTGGCGAGCAGACGCAAAATCGCCCAATTCCGGACCGGAATGGGCGATTTTGCGAGTGCTGGGCTAGGGGCTTAGTTCATCCAGTCGGCGGAGCCGTCGTTCTTCTTGTACGAGCCACCGCTGGAGTTCTTCACGACGATCGGGTCACCCGGACCGAAGTTGTCGAAGAACCACCTCGCGTTGGCGGGGCTGATGTTGATGCACCCGTGGCTGACGTCGCGCTTGCCCTGGTCGTCCACCGACCACGGCGCGCTGTGCACGTAGTCGCCGACGTTGTCGAAGCGGACCGCGTCCTCCACCGTGACCTTGTAGCCGTAGGTCGAATTCACCGGCACCCCGTAGGTCGAGGAGTCCATCACCACCGACGCCTTCTTGTCCTGCACGTAATAGGTGCCGTTGGGGGTCTGGTGGTTGCCCGACGTCATGCCCATCGACATCGGGAAGGTCTTCTCCACGGTGCCGTTGCGGGTGATGGTCAGCTGATGGGTCGCGTCGTCGGCCGTGGCGATCAGCGTGTCACCGGTCTGGAAGGTGGACACGGTCCCACCGGCGTCGACGGTGACCGCGGTGTGCGCGGGCCAGAAATTGATGGGCCGCCAGCGCAACTGCGTCGGGGTCATCCAGTAGAACTTGCCCGGGACCGGCGGCACCGACGAGACGTGCACGGCGGCGATCGCCGCGTCGGCGTTCTCGACCGTTCCGGGGAAGTTGATGATGATCGGCTGGCCCACGCCCACGGTCGAACCGCCCTTGGGGACGAACGACGGCGGGCCGAACGGCGCCGTTCCGGTGAACGGTGCGGGGTTCTGCCCGTCGGCCGAGGCCGCCGCCGGCTGTGCCGCCGGGGGCATCCACGGGGGCACAGATGCGCAGCGGGGCCGACGATCCCGACGGGGCGTCGGGCCTCTACGTGACGGCCTTCCAGGTCGCCGCCCCCA
>NZ_LZIZ01000205.1:0-547 GCF_001666915.1 Mycobacterium sp. E3339
GACGGTCAGCGGCCGTTCGTCGGGGCGCTGACGATGGAGCTGACCACCGAACTCGACGACGACGTCGCCTCGTGGATCGCGGCGGGATCCCCGCCGATTTGCTTCGCCAGCGGCAGCATCCCGGTCGAATCCCCCACCGAGATGGTCGAGATGATCAGCACCGCCTGCACCCAATTGGGCGAACGCGCACTGATCTGCGCCGGCGGGTCGGATTTCAGCGAAGTCCCGCACTTCGACCACGTCAAGGTGGTCGGCCCCGTCAATTACGCGGCCGTCTTCCCCGCCTGCCGCGCGGTCGTCCACCATGGCGGATCGGGCACCACGGCCGCCAGCCTGCGCGCCGGAGTTCCGACGTTGATCCTCTGGAGCTCGGCGGATCAGCCCTACTGGGGGGCCCAGGTCAAGCGACTGGAAGTCGGTACGGCCCGGCGCTTCTCGAAGACCACCAGCAAATCCCTGGTGGCAGACCTGCGGCAAACCCTCACCCCGTCCTACGCCACCCGGGCCCGCGAGATCGCCACCCGGATGACCAAGCCCAGCGAAAGCG
>NZ_LZIZ01000206.1:0-547 GCF_001666915.1 Mycobacterium sp. E3339
GACGGTCAGCGGCCGTTCGTCGGGGCGCTGACGATGGAGCTGACCACCGAACTCGACGACGACGTCGCCTCGTGGATAGCCGCGGGAACACCGCCGATTTGCTTCGCCAGCGGCAGCATCCCGGTCGAATCCCCCACCGAGATGGTCGAGATGATCAGCACCGCCTGCACCCAATTGGGCGAACGCGCACTGATCTGCGCCGGCGGGTCGGATTTCAGCGAAGTCCCGCACTTCGACCACGTCAAGGTGGTCGGCCCCGTCAATTACGCGGCCGTCTTCCCCGCCTGCCGCGCGGTCGTCCACCATGGCGGATCGGGCACCACGGCCGCCAGCCTGCGCGCCGGAGTTCCGACGTTGATCCTCTGGAGCTCGGCGGATCAGCCCTACTGGGGGGCCCAGGTCAAGCGACTGGAAGTCGGTACGGCCCGGCGCTTCTCGAAGACCACCAGCAAATCCCTGGTGGCAGACCTGCGGCAAACCCTCACCCCGTCCTACGCCACCCGGGCCCGCGAGATCGCCACCCGGATGACCAAGCCCAGCGAAATGG
>NZ_LZIZ01000207.1:0-768 GCF_001666915.1 Mycobacterium sp. E3339
TGCGCTCGTTCGCCGGCTCGGTGGCGGTGGCGGTGCTCTTCGGCGGCCAGGCGCTGATCGGCCTGGCGCTCACCCGCCCCAGCAGTCACAGGGGCCGGTCGGTGCTCACCGCGACCCGGCCGCGCAGGTCCGCGGCGATCAGCCGGGCGGCGGCGTTCTGCCAGTTGTGCAGCGAGCGCTGCGGGACCTCGGTGACCAACCACTGCCAGGCTTGCCGCGCGATCGGATCAAGCCCGGCGGCGGTGGCGTTTTGCGCGTACGCGCGCACGCCGACGACGTAGGGGAAGTACAGCGAGTTGTAGTGCCGCCACTGTTCGGTGGTGCCGAAATCGCCGGCGTCGCGCGGCTTGAGCCGCCCGACCGCCTCGGCCAGCACCGCTTTGAGTTCGTTGGCCCGCTCCAGCGGATGGTCGGGCGCGCCCCGGGCGGCGAGCCGCTCGTCGATGACGGGCAGCGCGGTCAACGGGCTGGCCACCAGCTTGCTCAGGTCGCCGTAGTGACCCAGGGCGCGCCGGGTGAGCCGCGCGAACGCCGCGTCGTCGACGTGGTCGAGCGGGTCCACCGACCGCAACGGCAGCGCCGCGCCGGTGTTCCGCAGCGCCGCCCGATCCTCGCGTAGCGCAGGCGATTTCGAGAACGCCAGCCGGTCGAGCAGGCCGGCCAGCGGATCGGCGAGCACCTGTACGCTGATCGCGACCGCCAGGCTGGTGAACAACAGCACCGTGAGCGCGGTTTGGGCGGCCGCGTCGGCGCGGGTGAGCGCGAGAA
>NZ_LZIZ01000208.1:0-587 GCF_001666915.1 Mycobacterium sp. E3339
ATGCCGCCAACCTGCCCCGCCGGGATGCCGCGCGGGGCGACCATCGGCGCGCCAGCACCGGCCAAGGGCGCGGCGGCGGGGGCAGCGGCCTCCGGGGCCGCCGCGGGCCAGCTCGCCGGCACCGACAAACGTCCGACAGGAGCCGCCTGGCCCATGGCCGCGGACGGCATCAGCCGCGCGGGCGCGAGCATTTCCGGCGCGGTCATCGCCGGCCGGAAGGGTGCGAGATGCTCCATCGCGGGCATCGCCGGCCGGACGACCGCCGGTGCGCGCACGGCGGTGCTGAGACCCGCGCCGGATGTCGTCATCCCGCTCAGTCCCGACGCCCCAGCCCCTCCTCCTTGTCCGAACGGCGTTCCGAGCAAGCTGGTGAAGCCGCTGATCGCCGACGGGAAGCCGCCGACCAACGACGACGCCGACGAATTGAGCGATGACGGCAGCCCCATGGCCGCCTGAGTGGCCGCGCCCTGCATGTTGGCTGCGCCCGCGGCCGCGGCTCCGGCCGCGGCTCCGGCCGCCGCGCCGGCGGGATTGGTGGTTGGCGGCGCGACCGCCATCGGCGCCAACATGGCCGCCGCCGCCGAGGA
>NZ_LZIZ01000209.1:0-903 GCF_001666915.1 Mycobacterium sp. E3339
ACCGCGGCGAGCCTGCGGGCGGCGACCGCATGGCTGCGCACCATGTTCGCCATCGTCCCGCTGGCGGTCGGCACCCGCGCGGACGACGAGCACGCGCTCGGCCACGAAACCGCGCATGCCGCAAACGAATTCGCCGATCCCTATCAGGTGCCCGACGCCAACTTCGGCTGGTCGGCGCGCGACGCCTGCTACTCCTACGGCAGCTTCGTGCTCGACGACGACGAGGCGCTGGTGATCACGCACCGGCCGCCGAAGTGCAGGTTCTGGAACCTGGTGGTGTGGAACCAATTCATGGCCACCTTCGGCGCCTCCGATGCGCGCTGCTCGGTCAACGGGCACAGCGCCGTGCTCAACAGCGACGGCTCCGTCACGATCGTGTTGTCCCGCGCGCTGACCGCGCACCCCAATTCGCTGACCACGCTGGGTTATCCGCGCGGCAACCTCGCCTTCCGGTGGTTCCTGGCGGACGGGGTGCCGCAACGCCCGGAGGTGAAAGTGGTAAAGGCCTCGCAGGCGCCGACCGGCGTGGCCTAGACCTCGGCGACCAACTCGATGGCCCGCCCGAGCGTCGAAAGCTTCGCGTCCAGGGTGTCGCCGGCGGGATACAGCCGCACGGTGTTCACGCCGGCGTCCCGCCACACCACCAGCCGGGCGCGGACCATCTCCTCGGTGCCGATCAACGTGGTGGCCAGCACCATGTCGTCGGTGACCAGCGCCGCCGCGCCGTCGCGGTCGCCCCGCTGCCAGCGCTCGCGCACCTCGGCGGCGACGTCGGCCCAACCCTGCCTGCTGTAGGCCTGGTTGTAGTAGTTCGTGCTCGACGAGCCCATCCCGCCGAGGCTGAAGGCGAGCTCCTTCTTGCGCGCGGCGACCATGTCGCGCAGCTCGTGTTCGTCGGACGCG
>NZ_LZIZ01000210.1:0-33679 GCF_001666915.1 Mycobacterium sp. E3339
GCCGATCTCCACGCCGTTGTAGGTGACCTTCGAGCCCGGATCCATCACCAGGCCCGCCCGCGACGCCAGCATCGTCAACTTCGTCTTCGCGGTGAAGCCGCCGCGGAATTGCACGTACACCAGGGTGAAGATGATCGCCAAGATCAGCAGCACGGCAACGGCGATCCACCGGTACGGCGGGAGTCGCTGGGAGTTGACCTGCACCGGGGAAGACGTCGTCAACAGCGCCCCTCACCTCTGGGCCGCATCCCAGTGCTGCGGCGGACTTTCCCCTCCGGGGGGCTCTGCACACACATGCAATAACGAAGCCCACAAAATGTACCTTGGGCGGTCGGCGTCGTGCGAACCGGCGTTCGCAGAATTGGCGGTGGCGCAGTGCGTTAGCGTCATCGGCGTGACTGTCAAAGACATCTCCCTCACCACCCTCGACGGCCGGCCGACCACGCTGGCCGAACTGTCCGACGGTGCGACGCTGGTGGTCAACGTGGCCTCCAAGTGCGGCCTGACGCCGCAATACACGGCGCTGGAAAAACTCGCCGAGGACTATCGCGACCGCGGCCTGACCGTCGTCGGCGTGCCCTGCAACCAGTTCATGGGGCAGGAACCGGGCACGGCCGAGGAGATTCGGGAGTTCTGTTCGACCACTTACGGGGTGACGTTTCCGCTGCTGGCGAAGACCGATGTGAACGGCGATGACCGCCACCCGCTGTATGCCGAGCTGACGAAGGCCGCCGACTCCGCTGGGCAGGCGGGCGACATTCAGTGGAACTTCGAGAAGTTCCTCATCTCCCCCGGCGGTGAGGTGGTCCAGCGCTTCCGGCCCCGCACCGAGCCCGACGCCCCCGAGGTCATCAGCGCCATCGAGGCCGTGCTGCCCCGGTAGGCGTGAATACGGCCGGTGCTCACGGCCCAGACGCGCTGTTTTCGGCGGCGACGACAGGCGCCAATCGTTCGATCACCGTATGGGCGACCGAATCGATCGACCGGCATTGCTGCTCGGACACCCTGATCAGTAGCGCGTGAGCCTCGCTGGCAGCGAGCTCGTATCGCCGCCTCAGCACCATTTCGGCCCGGTCGATGATGTCGCCCATACCTGTCCCTCGGATTCTTGACGCTACGAAGTCGGCTAGCTCGAAGTTCCCCCGTTAGACGTACGTCAAACAACGAAATCTTGCTTTTTTTCGCCAGCCGGGTTGGTCACTGACCAACCAGCAGACGGCAAGTACAGATTTCCCAGCGAATCTGCCTTCGGGCGGCATGAAAACGGCCCGGGTCGCGTTCGCTCACTTACCTGTCGAGATGCCGCGCATCACCGTGTCTATCAGTCCGTAGTAGCGTTCGGTCGTTTCCTCCGCCGATGCAGTAACGCTGAGCGTGCGGTAGAGCGTGGCCCCGATCAGCGCGTCGGCGGCGGCTTCGACGTCGGCGTCCCGCCGTATCTGGCCCTTCGAAATCCCGACGCGTAACCGGTCCGACACGGCATCGTGGAAACGGCTGGTGAGTTGCCGATACAGGGTGTCGCGGTCGCTCAGGTCTTCGGCAGCGGCTGCCGCAAGAGAGCGCACGAGTGCGACGTTCTCGGCAGTCGAACCGACCTCGGCGTAGGCGCGCATCCACGTTCTCAAGTCCTCGACCGTGTCTCCCGTATCGGGAAGCGTGAAGTCGGTCTGGTCGTAAGCCCGCATGACCGCCTCGGTTACCAGGGGGGCTTTCGACGGCCAACGTCGATACACAGATTGGACGGCCACGCCCGCGATCGCGGCGACCTTGTCCATCGAGACACCCCTGTAGCCGGCTTCGACGAGGAGCGAGCGGGTGGCATCCAGGATCGCCTCGTGCACGGCCGCGCTCCGCGGTCGTCCCCGCCGGGATTGGCTCACACGGTGAACCTAGAGCACTGCTGCGGCGCCGCGCCTAGGCAACGGCGCGCCGATGTGTCACCATTTACGAGAATAATTTTCTCGTAATGTGGCGGTGCCGAAGGAGAACGACACCTCGATGGCGGACGTCGACACGCGTAGCGCACTCGGCCTGATAACCATCTTGATGGGGCTGGCGCACTTCCTCGTTCCGCGGATCTTCGACCCGTTCAACGCCTCGGTTTCCCCGGCCGCGCTCGCGCGTTCACCTACCTCCACGGCGCGATCGAAACAACGATCGGGGTCTTGCTGCTGCGCGCGCGCACGCGTCGACCATCCACCGTCGTATCCGCTTGCTACCTCACGTATCTGACGATCAGCATCCTTCGGACCCAACTTCGCACGCGGCGCGGCCAGCGATCCGGTTAGGAGCCGAGGTGCCTATCAGCGAAGCCGCCCGCCAGGCGACCGATGCCCTCAGACCGGTCGTTAGCACCGTGCGGATGAACGTTGCGGCCGCCGTCCGCACCCGCCACCGCGGACACGACGGGTGGATTGGTGCGGTCAACACCGACTACGACCCGCAGGACCCGGCCACCGCCGCGAACCCGTTCGACGCGTACCGCGCCCTGCACCGAACCGGCCGCGTCCATTACAACCCCCGGCGCGCCACCTTCATCGTCAGCCGCCTTGGCGACGTGCGGGCCGCGTTGCGCGACACCGACCGGGTCACGAGCACCCAAGGGGTCACGCGCCTGCGCATGTCCGCTCCGTTGGCGGTGCTCACCGACGGCGAGGAACACACCCGGCTGCGCAAACAAGTCCAGCCGGGATTCAGCAAGGGCGCGATGAAGTCCTGGCAGGAGATGACCGAGACGCTGGCCATCGACCTTGTCACGGACGTGATGAGCGGCCCCGGCTGCGACGTCGTAAAGCGCTTGGCGATACCGATGCCGATACGCCTGATCGCCCAGATCCTCGGAGTGCCCGACTCCGACGTCGGCGATTTTCGACGGTGGTCGCAACGCGCCGTGGGCGTCATGGAGCTGACGCCCACCCTCTCGGGCGTCGTCGACGCGACGAAGTCGATGTCGGCGATGATGGCGTTACTGCGGTATTTCGCAAAGCAATTCGCCGCGGGCGGACTCAAGGGGTCCGACACCGTGCTCGGCCGGCTCATCGAGCACAACACCGACGGCAGCCTCACCGACCGTCAACTACTGCTGATCGCGATCCATCTACTCATCGCCGGTAATGAGACGACGACCAATCTCCTTGGCGGCATGTTCGACACGCTGGCCCATCACCCCGATCAGTACGAATTGATCCGCACGCAGCCCGATCTCATCCCGCTGGCCGTCGAGGAGCAGCTTCGCTTCACGAGCCCCATCCAGAATCTCTACCGCTACACCCGCGCCGACTATCGGATCGGTGATGTCACCATTCCCAACGGTTCACGCATCCTGCTGTCGTTCGGCGCGGCCAACCGTGACCCCACCGCGTTCGACGATCCCGATGAGTATCGCGCCGACCGTGACCCGCGCACGCACGTCGCCTTTGGCTACGGCGCACACATGTGCCTGGGCGCAGCGCTGGCGCGCATGGAGGCCCAAGCGGTCCTGCGTCACCTCGTCACCCGCGTCGCCCGAATCACTCCGGCGGGTCCGACGCAGTGGTCGCGTCACAGCTCGCTACGCGGACCGACTCGGCTGCCGATCCGCCTGGACCCCGCCTGAGGTTTTGTTGGGCACGAAAACGGCCCCCGGAGCATCGTCCGGGGGCCGTTTCACTTGGTAGCGGGGACAGGATTCGAACCTGCGACCTCTGGGTTATGAGCCCAGCGAGCTACCGAGCTGCTCCACCCCGCGTTGGTGAATGCCAGGTTACCGAACCGGCGTCACGGCGACCAAATCGCGGGCTCAGCGGGGTTCGCGCGCCGAGATTGCCGCCATGGTCGTGGGTCGGCGGCCGACCACAGCCGTGATGGCAATCTCGGCGACCGCAGTTCAGTGTGACGGCGGGTTCAGCCCGTAGCGCCGGGCGATGTCGTCCATCCAGTCGGGCGACCCGTACGTCAGGCCGTACTTGTCGGCGAGTTCGCCGAACTCCGGCAACTCGTGCAGGACCTTGCCGACCGGGTCGTCGGCGTGCTCGACGAGCAACTCCCCGAGCTCGCGGAAATAGTTTTCGAACCCGCCCGGGGTGATCACCTCGATGATGCGGCCCGGCTCGCTGCCCGCGTTCCACATCGCGTGCATCTGCCCGCGCGGCTTGGTGATGTAGCCGCCGGGACCCAGCACCACCTCGCTGTCGTCGGAGCGGAAGCCGATCTCGCCCGCCAGCACGATCGAGTGCTCGTCCTCGCGGGTGTGCCGGTGCGCCGCGGTGAGGAGACCGACGGCGAAGGGGTGCTCGACGATGGACACCTCGCCCCCGTTTGTCTTGCTGGTCAGCTTGAACACCGCCCCGAAACCGGGGAGGGCGACGTACTCGCCCTCCCCGGGCTGCACCACGGTGACGCCGATTTCGTTGCGCTCGGTCATGTGACTCACTCCTCGGCCCGTCATCCCGCCGCGGCCAGGTCCGCCACTTCGTGCGGCGGCCACAGCGGCTGCGGCACCTCGACTCCGAATGGCTTGCCCCAGCCGTTGCGGGACGAAACCTCGTGCACGGGGCGCCGATTGGCCGCCACGCCCCACTTGCCCCGCGGGTAGCCGAGGGTCAGCATGGCCGACATCTTCCAGCCCTGCTCGGCGGGCACGCCCAGCAACTCGTTGACCTCGTCGGTGAAATTGCGGAGCACCATCGTCATCACCCCGCCGACGCCCTCGGCGCGGGCGGCGAGCAGCGCGCTCCAGATCGCCGGGTAGATGTTGGCGCCGCCCAGGTCGTCGATGGCGTAGACGAAGAGCAACAGCGGGATCTCTTCGAAATGGTCGGCCAGGTAATTCCCCGAACCCTGCATCCGGCGCATCGTTTCCGCGTGCTGCGCCGGATCGGCACCGGGGGCCGTCGCCACCATGGGTCCCGCTCCCGCGCTGAACTTCTCGTACTCGATGGCGCGGGCCCGCCGGAACAGGTCGGCGAACTTGCCGATGAGTTCGCGGTCGTCGACGGCCACGAAGTGCCACCGCTGGGTGTTGCCCCCGTTCGGGGCGCGCACGGCCGCGTCGAGGATGCGGGCCTGGGTTTCCAGCGGGATCGGGTCCGGCCGCAGCCGGCGCATCATCCTGGTGGTGTAGAGCGCCTCGTGAATGTCCATTTCTTTCGCTCCTCTCCGGTTATTCGGGCCAGCTGTTGTTGAGGATCTTGTCGACGAAGTCGACACGCTCGAAGGTGGGATCGAAGTGCGCCAGCACGTCGGCGTTCATGGTGCCGGCCGTGGTGTGCGGGCGGTGCTTCATGCCGTCGTTGAACGCCGCCAGGATGCGCCGCTTGAACTGCGGGCGCGGATGGGCGGCGGTCACCGCGGCGAGCGCCTCGGGGGCCACGTCGTCGCGGCCGATGCCGACCACGTCGACCTCGACCCCGGCTTGGAGCAGGGCGACCTCCGGCGCCATGAACTCGGGCACCCCCGGGGTGGTGTGCAGGGCGATGCCGAGCCACACCTTGTCGGCGTCGGCCTTGTCGACGCCGCGCGCGGTCAGAAAGTCGCGGGCCGCGTCGGCGCCGTCGACCTCGAAGCGGACGGTCGACGTGCGGTAGCGCTCGGTGAGCCCGAGGTCGTGGAACATCGCGCCGACGTAGAGCAGCTCCAGGTCGGGCTGCAGCCCACGGCGCCTGCCCTGCAGCGCGCCGAAGAGGAACACCCGGCGCGAGTGGTGGAACAGCAGGTCGTCCTCGGCGTCGCGAATGAACTCGGTGGCCTCGCGCACCAGCGCCGAGTCGGGGATGCGGATGCCGCCGATGCTTTCGATGGAGCTGGTGGTCATGTTCTCGTCTCCTTTTTCCGGTGACCGTGCACTCAGTCTGCGGCCGGACGCGCCGGCCGAGCGTGGGCGTTCGAGCCGTCCTCTCCACAGAAAGCGACACAATGTCCTCGTGGCCGAAACCGGAGCGCGTTCGCGGGTGGTGGTGATCGTCGTCTTCGACGACGTGACGCTGTTGGACGTCGCCGGGACCGGCGAGGTGTTCGTCAAAGCCAACCGGTTCGGAGCCGACTACCGGCTCAAGATCGCGTCGGTGGACGGCCGGGATGTCACCACGTCGATCGGCAGTCGGCTGGGTGTCACCGACCGGATTTCGTCGATCGAATCCGCGGATACCGTTCTGGTGGCCGGCAGCGACCACCTGCCCCGGCGGCCAGTGGATCCCGCGCTCGTCGAGGCCGTCAGGTCGATAGCGGCGCGATCCCGGCGGACGGCATCCATTTGCACGGGGTCGTTCATCCTCGCGCAGGCCGGCCTGCTCAGCGGCCGGCGCGCCACCACGCACTGGAACGAGACCCGGCTGTTGGCCCGGGCCTTTCGAGATGTCACCGTCGATCCCGACGCGATCTTCGTCCGCGACGGCGACGTGTTCACCTCGGCCGGGATCTCGTCCGGCATCGACCTGGCGCTGGCGCTGGTCGAAATGGATTACGGGACCGAACTGGTCCGCAACGTGGCCCGGTGGCTGGTGGTCTACCTCAAACGCGCTGGGGGCCAATCACAGTTCTCGGTGTTGGTGGAGGCCGATCCGCCGCCGCAGTCGCCGCTGCGCGCGGTCATCGACGCGGTCGCGGCCGACCCGGCCGCGAACCACAGCGTGAAATCCCTTGCGGCCCGGGCGTCGCTGAGCACCCGCCAGCTGACCCGGCTCTTCCAATCCGAGCTGGGCATGACCCCGGCCCGCTACGTCGAGCTCGTTCGAATCGACTTCGCCCGTGGCGCATTGGAATCCGGCCGGTCCGTCAGCGAGACCGCGGGCATGGCCGGCTTCGGCAGCATCGAGACCTTGCGGCGGGTGTTCGTCAACCACCTGGGCATCAGCCCCAAGGCCTATCGGGAACGATTCCGAACGGCCTTCGCGTGAAAACTACTTGGTGTTGTTGTACTTGGTGATCGCGTCGTCCAACCGCTGCAGCGCGGCGCCGTAGCCGGCGAAGTCGCCCTTCTTCTGGGCGTCCTTGGCCGCGCCGAGCGCGGCCTGAATCTCTTGCAGGGCAGCCGATTTGGCCGGGGAAAGGGTGACCGATCCGTCCGGCACCGGCGGAACCGCCGTCGGCGGCGGCGATCCGGGAGGGCTGGCAGGCACGGGCGGAGTCACCGGTGGGGGCGCCTGGGGGTTGCCGGCGTCGGTGGGTTGGATACCCGTCGCGGCCGCGCCCGCACCGGGACCGAACAGGCCGGTCAGCGCGTCGCGCACCGTGGGCCCGTAGCCGATCTTGTCGTTGTACATCATCGCGACCCGGATCAGCCGCGGGTACGACGAGGCGGCGTCGCTGGCCCCCGGCGAGGCGTAGACGGGTTCGACGTACAGCAGGCCGCCCTGGCCCACCGGCAGGGTGAGCAGGTTGCCCCAGCGGATCCGGTTCTGGTTGTCGCGCCCGATCACGCCGAGGTCCTGGGAAACCGCCGGGTCGGTGGTGATGGCGTTGTTGGCCAGCTTGGGCCCGTTGACCTGGCCGGGGATGGTCAGCACGGTGATCCGCCCGTATGTCGCGGGGTCCGAGCTGGCGCTGATGTAGGCGGCCAGGTAGTCACGCTTGAACCGGTTCATCGCGCTCGTCAGCTGATATGACGACGAATTATCGTTTTTGGCAATGTTTTTCGCGACGATGTAATAGGGCGGCTGATAGCTGCTGGCCGTCGGGTTCGGGTCCAGCGGCACGTCCCAGAAGTCCGACGTGGAGAAGAACGTCACCGGATCGTTGACGTGATACTTGGCCAGCAGCATCCGCTGCACCTTGAACAGGTCTTCGGGGTAGCGCAGATGCTCGGCGAGTTCGGGGGTGATGTCGCTCTTCGGCTTGACCGTGCCGGGGAAGACCTGCATCCACGCCTTGAGCACCGGGTCCTGCTCGTCCTGCTGGTACAGCGTGACGGTGCCGTCGTAGGCGTCCACCGTGGCCTTGACCGAGTTGCGGATGTAGGAGACCTGCTTGTCGGGGGCCAGCTTGTTGAACGCCACCTCGTTGGAGTCGGCGGTGGCCGATTCCAGGGAGGTCAGCTCGGAGTAGGGGTAGTTGTCCAGGGTGGTGTAGCCGTCGATGATCCACACCAGGCGCTTGTTGACGATCGCGGGGTACACGGAGCTGTCGGTGGTCAGCCACGGCGCCACCGCCTCCACCCGCCGGGCCGGGTCGCGGTTGAACAGGATGCGACTGTTGGAGCCGATCACGTTGGAGAACAGGAAGTTTCGCTCGGCGAACTTGGCGGCGAACACGCTGCGGGACAACCAGTCCCCGACGGGCACTCCCCCGAGGCCGGTGTAGGTGTAGTTCTTGGTGTCGGAGCTGGTCTCGTAGTCGTATTCGCGGTCGGCGCCGTTGCGCCCGACGATCGCGTAGTCGGCGGACGTGCTGGAGATCACCGGCCCGTAGTAGATGCGCGGCTGCTCCAGCGGCGCCGGGCCGTCGGACACCACGTTGCCGTTGGCGCCGACGACGTTGACCAAAAATTCGGGATAGCCGCCGTTCTGGTTGGGGTCGTTGGCGACGCCGCGCACCGTGTTGGCCGGCGACGCGATGAACCCGTTGCCGTGCGTGTAGACGCTGTGCCGGTTGATCCAGTCCCGCTGGTTTTCGATCAGCCGGTCGGGGTTGAGTTCGCGGGCCGCGACGACGTAGTCGCGCAGCGAGCCGTTGCGGTCCAGGTACCGGTCGATGGACAGCTGGTCGGGGAAGTAGTAGAAGTTCTTGCCCTGCTGGAACTGGGTGAACGCCGGGCTGACGATGGTCGGGTCGAGCAGCCGGATGTTGGAGGTGGTGGCCCGGTCGTCGGCCACCTGCTGCGCGGTGGCCTGCGTGTCGCCGGCGTAGGTGCGATAGGTGACCACGTCCGACGTCAGGCCGTACGCCTGCCGCGTCGCGGTGATGCTGCGGCCGATGTATTCGCTTTCCTTCTGCGCGGCATTGGGTTTGACGCTGATCTGCTCGACGATCAACGGCCAGCCGGCACCCACGATCAACGACGACAGCAGTAGCAGCACCAGGCCGATGGCCGGAATCCGCAAGTCGCGCAGCACGATAGCGGAGAACACGGCGGCCGCACAGATAATCGCGATCGCCATCAGGATCAGCTTGGCCGGCAGCACCGCGTTGATGTCGGTGTACCCGGCGCCGGTGAACGGCTTTCCGCCGCGGGTGTGCGACAGCAACTCGTAGCGGTCCAGCCAGTACGCGAGCGCCTTGAGCAGCACCAACACCCCCACGACGGTGACCAGCTGGATCCGCGCGGAGCGGCTCAGCGCGCCGGTGCGCCCGGACAGCCGGATGCCGCCAAAGATGTAGTGCGCCAACAGGTTGGCCAAAAACGCCAGGAACACCGCCACGAACAGGTAGCTGAGCAGCAGCCGGTAGAACGGCAGCTCGAACGCGTAGAAGCCGAGGTCCTTGCCGAACTGCGGATCCCGGATGCCGAAGTCGCCGCCGTGCATGAACAGCTGGATGCGCACCCAGTAGCTTTGCGCGATGATGCCGGCCAGCAGGCCGATCGCGACCGGCACCCCGATGGCCACCAGCCGCAGCCGGGACAGCACGACGGTGCGGTACCGGGCGACCGGATCGTTGTCGTTGCTCGGCACGAAGACCGGGCGGGTGCGGTAGGCCACCGCGAGACCGGCGAACACGATGCCGCCCACCAGCAGACCGGCCACCAAAAAGACCACGAACCGGGTGACCAGCACGGTGGTGAAAACCGAGCGGTAGCCGAGCTCGCCGAACCACAGCCAGTCCACGTACGCGTCGATCAGCCGCGGACCGGCCAGCAGCAAAGCGATCACACCCAGCGCGATCAGGATCAGAATCCGGCTACGCCGAGTCAGCTTCGGCATCCGTGCGGTGGGCCGCATCCCCACTGGCTACGCTCCCTGCTCGATTGATCGACGGTGACAACTCTACGCACCGGGCGACGTGCGATCCCGGCCACGCTTCAGCAGCTCGGCGGCTGGCCCCCCGACGTGATCGCATGCAGCGCGTCGACCGCCTGGCCGAGCGTCTCCACCTTCACCAGGCGCATCCCGGACGGGTTGTCCGAGTTCGCCTCGTAGCAGTTCTTGGCCGGTACCAGGAAGATGGTCGCCCCCGCCGCGTGCGCGGCGACCATCTTGTGCGTGATGCCGCCGATCTGGCCCACCTTCCCATCGGCGGAAATGGTGCCGGTCCCGGCGATGAACTTCGACCCGGTCAGGTCCCCGGTGGTCAGCTTGTCGACCACCGCCAGGCTGAACATCAGGCCGGCGGACGGGCCGCCCACGTTGGCGAGGTTGAAATCCACGACGAACGGCGCCCAGGGCGCGGTGAGCACGGCGACGCCGAGGAAGCCGTAGTCGCGATCCTTGTTCGCGCCCAGCGTAATTTGCGCGACGCCGGCCGGCTCGTTCTTGCGGCGGTAGTCGATGGTCACCGTCTGGCCGGGTTTGGTGCTCTTCAGCAATCCGGTGAACTGGTCGACGTCGGCGACCGGGGTGCCGTTGACCGCGTCGATGGCGTCGCCGTCCTTCAGCTTGCCCGCCGAGGGGCCCGGGTCGGTGACCTTGGCGACCGTGACCGCGGCCGGGTACTTCAGGTAGCCCAGGGCGGCGTACGCGGCGCTGTCCTCGGACTCCTTGAAGTCGGCGTTGTTGGCCTTGTCGACCTCGTCGCGCGACTTGCCGGGCGGATAGATCAGGTCGCGCGGTACCAGCTGTTCCTGCCCCGAAAGCCACAGCGTCAGCGCCTCGCCCAGCGTCAGCTCGTCCCGCTGGGACACCGTGGTCATGTTGAGGTGCCCGGTGGTCGGATGCGTCGCGGTGCCCTCGATCGCCACCACCTGCTTGCCGTCGACCTCGCCGAGCGTGTCGAAGGTGGGCCCGGGGCCCAGCGACACGAACGGCACGGTCACCACCGCCAGCAACACGCCGAAGACCAGGATCGGCACCAGCGCGACCATCAAGGTCAGAATCCGCCTGTTCACGCCGATCAGACTAGACGGAGCCCGCTGCGCCCGATTCAGCCACAAGCTGACCCGAGAGCGCCCGTCCCGTTATTGCGGTGAGTACCGTTGACGGTATGGCTGACCTGCCTTTCGGCTTCTCCTCCGGGGAAGACCCCGACAAACCCGGGAAGAAAGATCCCAATTCGGGCTCTGGCGGCTCCGATCCGCTCGGCGCATTCGGCATGGGCGGCGAGTTCGGCATGGGCGACCTGGGACAGATCTTCACCCAGCTGGGTCAGATGTTCTCCAGCGCGGGCGCGGGAATGGGCGGCGGCCAATCCTCGGGGCCCGTCAACTACGAGCTGGCCCGCCGGGTGGCCACGAACTCGATCGGCTTCGTCGCGCCGATCCCGTCGACGACGAACTCGGCGATCGCCGACGCGGTCCACCTCGCCGAGACCTGGCTGGACGGCGCCACGGCGCTGCCCGCCGGCACCAGCAAGGCGGTGGGATGGACCCCGGCCGACTGGGTCGACAACAGCCTGCAGACCTGGAAGCGGCTGTGTGACCCGATGGCCCAACAGATTTCGACGGTGTGGGCGTCGTCGTTGCCCGAGGAAGCCAAGAGCATGGCCGGCCCGCTGATGGCGATGATGTCGCAGATGGGCGGGATGGCCTTCGGCTCCCAGCTGGGCCAGGCGCTCGGCCGGTTGTCCCGGGAGGTGCTGACGTCGACGGACATCGGTCTTCCGTTGGGGCCCAAGGGAATTGCCGCCATCCTGCCCGACGCCGTGGAGTCGTTCGCCGCCGGCCTCGAGCAGCCCCGCAGCGAGATCTTGACGTTCCTGGCGGCCCGCGAGGCCGCCCACCACCGGCTGTTCAGCCACGTGCCGTGGCTGTCGAGCCAGCTGTTGGGCGCGGTGGAGGCCTACGCGATGGGCATGCAGATCGACATCAGCGGGATCGAGGAGCTGGCCCGCGATTTCAACCCGGCGACGCTGTCGGACCCGGCGGCGATCGAAAACCTGTTGGGCCAAGGAGTTTTCGAGCCCAAGGCCACGCCGGCACAGACACAGGCGCTGGAGCGCCTCGAGACGCTGCTCGCGTTGATCGAGGGCTGGGTGCAGGTGGTGGTGACCGCCGCCCTGGGCGACCGGATCCCGGGCGCGGCCGCGCTGAGCGAGACGCTGCGCCGCCGCCGCGCCACCGGCGGCCCGGCCGAGCAGACGTTCGCGACGCTGGTGGGCCTGGAGCTGCGGCCCCGCAAGATGCGCGAAGCGGCCGCGCTGTGGGAGCGCCTCACCGAGGCCGCCGGCGTGGACGCCCGCGACGCCATCTGGCAACACCCCGATCTGCTGCCCGCCGCAGAGGACCTCGACGAGCCGGCCGGCTTCATCGACCGGGTGATCGGCGGCGACACCAGCGGCATCGACGAGGCGATCGCCAAACTCGAGGAGGACCCCGGCGCGGGTCCTGTGGATAACTGATCGGGGCGGTCACCGCCCGCGTGCCAGAGTGCACCCGTGCCCGCGGCCACCCTTTCCACCTACGCGCTGGACCCGGCCATGCCGGTGCTGCTGCGGCCCGACGGTGCCGTGCAGGTCGGCTGGGATCCCCGCCGGGCCGTGCTGGTGCGCCCGCCGGGCGGCCTGGCCGCGGCGGAGCTGGCCGCGCTGCTGCGGACCATGCGGTCCCCGACACCGCTGCCCGAGTTGCAGCGGCGGGCCGCCGACCGCGGCTTGCGGGACGCCGAGGGGCTCACCGGCCTGATCACCCAGCTGGTCGGCGCGGGGGTCGCCACCCAATGCGCGACGTCGGGGGGTCGGGCGCCGTCCATCCGGATCCACGGCCGGGGCCCGCTCTCGGAGCTGCTCGTCGGGGCGTTGCGCCGCTCGGGCGCCCGGATCGCCCACAGCAGCCAACCGCACGCCGCCGTGTCCGGCGCCGCCGTCGACCTGGTGGTGCTGTCGGACTACCTGATCGCCGATCCCCGCATGGTCCGCGACCTGCACACCCAGGGTGTCCCCCACCTGCCGGTGCGCGTCCGCGACGGCGTCGGGCTGGTCGGACCGCTCGTCATCCCCGGCACGACCAGCTGTCTGGGCTGCGCCGACCTGCATCGTCGTGACCGGGACGCGGCGTGGCCGGTCATCTCGGCGCAGCTGCGGGAAACCGTCGGCGTCGCCGACCGGGCCACGCTGCTGGGGACGGCCGCGCTGGCGCTCAGCCAGGTCAATCGGGTGATCGCCGCGGTGCGCAAACAGGATGCGGTGCCGCCCCAAACCCTCAACGCCACCCTGGAATTCGATCTCAACGCAGGTGCGATCGTGGCGCGGCAGTGGACCCGGCACCCGCTGTGCTCGTGTTGACGTGGGGCGCTAGCCGCGCCGAGCCCAGTCGCGCCGGCGAGCGGTGTTGCGAAGATCAAGCGCGAGTCGGCCGAAGCGTCATGGATGATGGATACGTGGCAGACATCAAACGCGGCCGTGCGGCGCGGAACGCGAAGCTGGCCAGCATCCCCGTCGGCTTCGCCGGCCGGGCGGCGCTGGGGTTCGGGAAACGGCTGACCGGCAAATCGCGAGACGAGGTCCAGGCCGAGCTGATGGAGAAAGCCGCCAACCAGCTGTTCACCGTCCTGGGCGAGCTCAAGGGCGGAGCGATGAAGGTGGGCCAGGCCCTGTCGGTGATGGAGGCCGCCATCCCGGACGAGTACGGCGAGCCCTACCGCGAGGCGCTGACCAAGCTGCAAAAGGACGCCCCGCCGCTGCCGGCCAACAAGGTGCACCGGGTGCTCGACGCCCAGCTCGGCACCAAGTGGCGGGAGCGGTTCAGCTCGTTCGACGACAAGCCCATCGCCTCGGCCAGCATCGGCCAGGTGCACAAGGCGGTGTGGGCCGACGGGCGCCCGGTGGCGGTCAAGATCCAATACCCGGGCGCCGACGAGGCGCTGCGCGCCGACCTGAAGACCATGCAGCGGATGGTCGGCGTGGTCAAACAGCTCGCCCCGGGCGCCGACGTCCAGGGCATCGTCGACGAGCTGGTCGAGCGCACCGAGATGGAGCTCGACTACCGCCTGGAGGCCGACAACCAGCGCGCCTTCGCCAAGGCCTACGAGGGCCACCCGCACTTCGCGATACCGCATGTCGTCGCCAGCGCGCCCAAGGTCGTGGTCCAGGAGTGGATCGAAGGGCTGCCGCTGGCGCAGATCATCCGCGACGGCACCCGCGAGCAGCGCGACCTGATCGGCACCCGGTTGCTCGAGCTGACCTTTGACGCGCCCCGGCGGCTGGGGATGCTGCACGGCGACGCCCACCCGGGGAACTTCATGCTGCTCCCCGACGGCCGGATGGGCGTCATCGACTTCGGCGCCGTCGCACCGCTGCCCGGTGGCTACCCCGTCGAGCTCGGGATGACGATCCGGTTGGCCCGCGACAAGAATTACGACCTGCTGCTGCCCACGATGGAGAAGGTGGGCTTCATCCAGAAGGGTCAGCAGGTGTCGGTGCGCGACATCGACGAAATGCTGCGCCAGTACGTCGAGCCCATCGAGGTCGACGTCTTCCACTACACGCGTAAGTGGTTGCAGCGCATGACCGTCGGCCAGATCGACCGGTCGGTGTCCCAGATCAAGACGGCCCGGCAGATGGACCTGCCGCCCAAGCTGGCCATCCCGATGCGTGTCATCGCGTCCGTGGCCGCGATCCTGTGTCAGCTGGACGCGCGGGTGCCGATCAAGGCCCTGTCCGAGGAGCTGATTCCCGGCTTCGCCGAGCCCGACAGCGCCGTCATCTAGGCGGCGACCCCGTCTTTGCGGGGACGTCCGCGCGGTCGCTTGAAGTTCAGGATCGCGCCGCGGTCGAGGATCTCGCCGCCCCACACCCCCCAGGGCTCGGCCCGCTCCAGCGCCGACGCCAGGCACTGGCGCCGGATCGGGCAGCCCGCGCAGAGCGCCTTGGCGCGCTCGAGGTCGGCCGGGGTCTCGGCAAACCAGAGGTCGGGATCGCCGGCGTGGCACGGCAACACCGGTTGTCTGGGGACTGTCAGTGCCGACATGTCCTGCTCACCTGCTTCCTGGTCGGGGCTTCCTCTTTCGGTGATCCGGACCAGGTAGCGGGCTTGTGCTGGAGCCCAAAAAACTGTGGCCACGGATCCTTGACTTCGGGTCCGTGGCCGTTCGGTGAAAACCGGGCTGTCAGGTGGCCATTCGGTGGACCTCGAGTCCCACGGACGCGTTCGTCGCGGCGGCGGCGGCGCGATGCTTCAGCGCGGCCGCCGGCACGGCGGTCGGGGCGGCATGCTTGAGCGCGGCCGCCGCGGCGGCCACGTCCACACCGAACGCGTCGTTGATCATCGTGGCCACCTCCCTTCGTCGTGCCAGAACGCAGCTTCGAGGGTAAACCGTCGCCGACGTCCGGAACAACCGATTTTCTGACCTGCGCGTTTGCGGCTCAGCCCCCGCGCACCAGCTCCAGCACGTCGGGCCCGTACTGCTCCAGCTTGCGGGCGCCGATGCCGGGGATCGCGATCAGCGCGTCCTCGTCGTCGGGGCGCAACTCGGCGATCGCGATCAGCGTGTTGTCGGTGAACACGACGTACGCGGGCACCTTCTGCTCCTTGGCGATGTCGAGCCGCCACGCCTTGAGCCGCAGCAGTAACTCCTCGTCGACGTCGGCGGCACAGGTTTCACAGCGCCGCAGCATCACCGCGGCGGCGGTGGCCAGGTCCTTGTTGCAGATGCGGCAGCGCGCCGCGGCGCCCCGGTTGCGCCGGGCCCGGTTCGGCGCGGCGTCCGCGCGCGCCTGCGGCGCGATGCCGTTGAGGAACCGCGACGGCTTGCGACCCTGCCGCCCGCCCGGGCTGCGGGCCAGCGCCCAACTGAGCGCCAAATGTATTCGCGCCCTGGTGATTCCGACGTAGAGCAGCCGGCGCTCCTCCTCGACGGCCTCGCTCTCCGGCCCGTGCGCCAACGCGTGCGAGATGGGCAGCGTGCCGTCGGCCAGCCCGACCAGGAACACCGCGTCCCACTCCAGCCCCTTGGCGGCGTGCAGCGAGGCCAGCGTGACCCCCTGCACCACCGGTGGATGCCGCGCGTCGGCCCGCAACCGGAGTTCGGCCAGCAGTCCCGCGAGGTCAAGCTGCGGGCGCTGGGCCACCTCGTCGTCCACCAACTCGGCCAGCGCGGTCAGCGCCTCCCAGCGCTCGCGGGCGCGGGTGCCGACCGGCGGCTCGGCCGTCAGCCCCAGCGGCTCCAGGACCGCCCGCACGAGTTCGGGCAACGGCCCGTCGGCGCCGCGCTCGGCTGCGCGCTGCAGCGCCAGCAGCGACTGCTTGATCTCCTGGCGGGTGAAGAACCCCTCGCCGCCGCGGACCTGATACGGGATGCCCGCCTCGGTCAGCGCCTCCTCGTACGCCTCCGACTGCGCGTTGACGCGGTACAGCACGGCGATCTCCGACGGCGGCGTGCCCGCTTCGATCAGGCGGCCGATCGACGCGGCGACGGCCGCGGCCTCGGCCGGTTCGTCGGGATGTTCGTGAAACGACGGCGCCGGCCCGGGCGGGCGCTGTCCCGACAGGTGCAGCTTGCTGCCCGCGACCCGCCCGCGGGCCGCGGCGATCACCTGGTTGGCCAACGACACCACCTGCGGGGTGGAGCGATAGTCGCGTTCCAGACGCACCACGGTGGCGTCCGGGTACCGCCGCGAGAAGTCGAGCAGGAACCGCGGAGAGGCCCCGGTGAACGAGTAGATGGTCTGGTTGGCGTCGCCGACGACGGTCAGGTCGTCGCGGTCCCCCAGCCACGCCGTCAGCACCCGCTGCTGCAGCGGCGTGACGTCCTGATATTCGTCGACGACGAAGCAGCGGTAGCGGCCCCGGAATTCGTCGGCCACGGCGGCGTCGTTTTCGATCGCGGCCGCGGTGTGCAGCAGCAGGTCGTCGAAATCGAGCAGCGTCACCGACTCGTCGCGCACCTTAAGGGCTTCGTAGGCGCCGTACACCGTCGCGACCCGCGCGGCGTCCAGCGGGATGTCCCGCGCCGCCGCGGCCACGGCGGCGGGGTATTCCTCGGGGCTGATCAGCGACGCCTTGGCCCACTCGATCTCGCCCGCCAGGTCGCGGACGTCGTCGGTGCTGGCATTGATCCGGCAGCGGCTGGCCGCCCGCGCCACCACGGCGAACTTCGTGTCGAGCAGCTGCCAGCCGGTGTCACCGACCACCCGCGGCCAGAAGTACCGCAGTTGCCGGTGCGCCGCCGCGTGAAACGTCAGGGCCTGCACCCCGGCGACGCCGGTGTCCGTGCCCGCGGCCGCGTCCAGCATCCGCAACCGGGACCGCATTTCCCCCGCGGCCCGCTGGGTGAAGGTGACCGCGAGCACCTGCCCGGCGGCCACATGCCCGCTGGCCACCAGCTGCGCGATCCGGTGCGTGATGGTGCGGGTCTTGCCCGTGCCGGCGCCCGCGAGCACGCACACCGGGCCGCGGGGAGCCAGCACGGCGTCGCGCTGCTCGTCGTCCAGCCCGGCGGTCAGGGCGTCCGCGACCATCGGCATGGCGTCCATCTTGGCAGCGGTGGCCGACAAACCGCGTCCCCACCCAGTGCGCGTCGGCGAGTTGTCGCCGGAATGGGTGGGTGCCCGCGGGGCGGAACACAGGTCCGCCCGGCTACGTTTACGAGCTATGAGCAACGCGCCGATCACCGTCTACACGACCTCCTGGTGTGGCTACTGCCACCGCCTGATGACCGTGCTGAAGTCCAACGGAATCGCTTACGAGACGGTCGACATCGAACAGGACCCCGCGGCGGCGGAGTTCGTGGGTTCGGTAAACGGCGGCAACCGGACGGTTCCGACCGTGAAGTTCGCCGACGGGTCGACGCTGACCAACCCGAACGCGGCCGAAGTCAAGGCGAAGCTGGCCCAAGCCGGCGCCTGAGCCGTCGGCCCCGAACGCGCCGACGTTGACCAAGTGCCCCGTCTGCCGCCGGGAGCGGCCCTAACATAAGCGACCATGGCGTCGAGTTTTCGGTCTCTGTGGCGTCTGTGCGTGATCGGCACAGCCGCGGCCACGGTCGCGGTCGCGTCGGCGTGCTCGCACTCGCCGGGCGGCACCGCGGCGACCCCCACCGAACACGCCTACGCCAATTCGCTGATCATCAGCCTTCAAGACGCGCGCCGGATCGCCAATTTTGAAGGGCTGCAACCGTATTCATACGCCGACCGGCACGACCCGCCGCGGGAGACCGTCGGCAACCCGCCGGCCCCATGCCGAGCCGTGGGGGCCACGGACCTCACGTTCGCGGGCGGCTGGAAAGAGTATCGTTCGGTCGCCTACGCCGGTTCGACCGACGACCTGAGGCCGGGCGGCATCGCGCCGATCAACGAGGTGACCAACGCCGTCGTCGTCTACCCCGACGCGGCCGCCGCGCACGGCGCCCTCAACCAGCTGCACGCGACGCTGGACCAGTGTGTGTCCCTGCACCACACCGCCTACGACTTCGCGTTGAACAAGCCGGACACCGCGACCCTGAAGCTCGGCTCCGACGGCTGGATCCACCTCTACACGGTGAAATCCGCGGTGCTGGTGTCCGTCGGCGTGCTGGGCATCGAACCCACCGAGCAGATCGCCAACACCGTCCTGCAGACGGTGACGGACCGCATCAAGTAGCGCCGCTCAGTCGATCTGGGCCCAGGATTCGATGATCACGCGGGCGATCGAGATCGACCCGGGCAGCAGCAGTTTCGACTCCGCCGTGCTGGACCAGTCACCGGCCGCCAGCGCGGTGCGCACCTCGTCGCGGGTGAACCACGCCGCCTCGGCGATCTCCCCGTCGTTGAAGGAGAACTCCTCGGCCGGGTCCGCCACGGCGTGGAAGCCGACCATGAGCGAGCGCGGGAACGGCCACGGCTGGCTGCCCAGGTAGCGCACGTCGCGGACGGTGAGCCCGATCTCCTCGCGGATTTCGCGCGCGACGCAGGCCTCGAACGACTCGCCGGCCTCGACGAATCCGGCCAGCAGCGAGAACATTCGCTCCGGCCAGACGGCCTGACGCGCCAGCACCGCGCGGTCCCCGCCGTCGTGGACCAGGCAGATCACCGCCGGGTCGATGCGCGGGAACTCCTCGTGACCGGTGACCGGATTGACCCGCGCCCAGCCCGCCCGCGCCGGCCGGGTCGGTGACCCGTCGACCGAGCTGAACCGCGCCGAGTCGTGCCAATTGAGCAGCGCGAGCGCCGAGGACACCAGCTGGCCGCTGGTGTCGTCGAGGATCGCGCCGAGGCCGCGCAGGTTCACCACCTCGGCGCGCACGTCCGGGTCCGCCGGCGCCTCGAGCGCGCCGCGGATGGCCCACACGTGGCGGTCGTCGGCGAGGCGCCCCAAGAACACCGCGTCGGGCGGCGGCTTGTCGGCCAGCTTGGCCGCGGCGCCGAGCTCCACGCGGCCGTCGGCGACGAGCACCTGGTTGCGCTTGTCCACCCGCAACAGCGCCGCATCGGCCCACCCGGCCGCGGCCGCCTCGACGTCGGTGCGCAGCTGGTCGGCCCGGTCGGCGCCGACGCGCGACAGCAGCGGGACGTCCCGCAGCCGAAAGTCGGCGATCGCCATCAGTGCCCCGCGTGGCGGATGTAGAGCAGCCGGTCGTTGGCCTCGACCGCGTCCACCTCGGGCGCGCCGATGCGCAGCAGGTGGCCGTCGCGCACCACGCCGAGCACGATGTCGCGCAGGTGCCGCGGGGAACCGCCGACCTCGGTCGGCTCCACCTCGCGCTCGGCGATCGCCAGCCCCAGGTCGGGGGTCAGCAGGTCCTCGATCATCTCCACCACGCTGGGCGTGGTGGTGGCGAGCCCGAGCAGCCGACCCGCGGTCGCCGACGAGACCACCACCGAGTCCGCGCCGGATTGCTGCAACAGGTGCTGGTTTTCGGTCTCCCGGATCGAGGCCACGATCTTGGCGTTGGGCGCGAGCTCCCGCGCCGTCAACGTGACCAGCACCGCGGTGTCGTCGCGGCTGGTGGCGACGATGATCGACGCCGCGTGCTGCGCCCCCGCCAGCCGCAGCACGTCGGCCTTGGTGGCGTCGCCATGCACCGTCACCAGGCCGGCGCTCGCGGCGTGCTCGAGGGTGCTGCGCTCGGTGTCGACGACGACGACCTCGCCCTGGGCGGCCTCGTCGCTGAGGATCGCGGCCACCGCCGTTTTGCCCTTGGTGCCGTAGCCGATCACGATCGTGTGGTTGCGCACTCTGCTCCTCCAACGCTGAATCTTCCACCCTTGCCGGGACCGCTCGGAGAGCACTTCGAGGGTCGTGCCGACCAGCACGGCCAGGAACGCGATCCGCAGCGCGGTGAAGATCAACGTGTGCACCAACCGCGCGGTTTCGGTGTACGGGGTGATGTCGCCGTAACCGGTCGTCGACAGGGACACCGCCGAGAAGTACACGCAGTCCAGGAAGGTCAGCGGCTGGCCCCGCACGTCGCGATATCCGTTGCGGTCCGCGTAGACGATGACTGCCGCGGCGAACAACACCACCAGCGCGATGGCGACGCGGCGGGTGATGACGCGAATGGGGCTGGCGTGATCCTCGGGGATGCGCACCACGCCGACCAACTGGTGGCCTCGCTGGGCGGTGAGCGTTTCGTCCAGACCGCTCAGTTGCCGGGACCTACCGTTGCGCACGGCGGTCCGTCATCGGCTCGACGCCGGCGCAGGTGAGAGGCACGACTCCATGTAACCACGATCGCCCCGCCCGTACTCGGGCAGCGCAGGTCAGCCGGCGGCGGAGCCCGCCAGCAATCCGGCCAGTTCGGCGGGCGCGGGCAGATCGTCCGGGGCGATCGTGGTGCGGGCACGCACGTAATAGAAGGCCGTGCGCACCGACGACTCCTCGACGCCGGACAACGCGGCCCACGCCAGGCGGTAGACGGCGAGCTGGACGGCCGCCTGGCGCATGGCTTCCGGCCCCCTCGGCGGTTCGCCCGTCTTCCAGTCGACGACGGTGGCGCCGCCGTCGGGGTCGGCGAAGACCGCGTCGATGCGGCCCCGGACCAGCGTGTCGCCGATCGGCATTTCGAAGGGCACCTCGACGGCGATCGGTGTGCGGGCCGCCCACGGCGATGCGGTGAAGGCCGCCTGCAACGCCGCCAATTCCCGGGTGTCGCCGACGTCGGAGTCCGCCGCGCCGGGCAGGTCCGCGAGGTCGAACAGACCCTCTGCCCCGTAGAACCGCTGCACCCAGGCGTGAAAGGCGTTGCCCAGCAACGCGTGCGGATCCGGTCGGGTCGGCAGCCGATGCCTCAGCCGCTGCGCGGCGCCCGCGGGGTCGCGTGCCAGGTCCACCAGACCGCTGACCGACAGCTGGCCGGGCAGCGCGGCGGTGGGCGGCTGCGCCAGCCGCGCGCGCTCGGCGAGCAGGGCGTCGACGTCGGCGGCCCAGCCCTCGATGTCGGCGCCGTCGGCGACCGCGTCGCCCGCCATCGCCCGGGCCACCAGCGCCGCGCCGCGCTCGACCTCGGCGCGCCTCGCGGTCAACGGATCGGCCGGCCACATCGCCTCTACCACGTTGTCGCGCAACGGATTCCGGTCGCCGTCCGCCGGTGCGGGCGCCCACTGATCCACCACCCCGCAGGGCTCCCCGGCCGCGGCCGAACGGTCGATGACGTCCTTGATCTCGCACAGAAAGTCGGAGGGGCCGCGCGGTTTCATCCCGGTGGCCCCCCAGTGGTGACCCGACACCAGCAGGGTGTCCTCGGCCCGGGTGATGGCGACGTACAGCAGCCGGCGCTCCTCGTCGATGCGCCGCTGGTCCAGCTGGCGGCGATGCTCGGAGATCTTGTCGGACAGCTGCTTTCGATTGGTGACGTCCGAGGTGTCCAGCACCGGGACGCCCAGCGCGCCGGCACTGTCGCCCCGCAGCAGCGGCGGCAACTCGGACGCGTCGGTGAGCCAGGTGCTCCGGGACGCGGTCGACGGAAAGATTCCGCCCGACAGGTGGGCCACCGCCACCACCTGCCACTCCAACCCCTTCGCGGAGTGCACCGTCAGCACCTGGACGCGGTCGCGCGCGGGCGCCAACGGCGCCGGCGGCAAGCCGTTTTCGACGGACTCCGCCACCTCCAGGTACGCCAGCAGGCCCGCCACCGAGGCCGTGCGGTCGGTCACGGTGGCGTCGGCGCGTTCGGCGTAGCCGGCGACGACGTCGGCGAAGGCGTCGAGGTGTTCGGTGCCGCTCCAACCCGCGTGCACTCCCGCCGCGGCGCGGACGTCGCAGTCGACGCCCAGCACGCGGCGCACCTCGGCCACCAGGTCGGGCAGGGAGTGGCCCAACTGGCCACGCAGATAACGTAATTCGGCGGCCAGGGCGGTCACGCGCCGATATCCCGCCGCCGAGTACCCGTCGGCCGGGCCAGGATCGGCGATGGCGTCGGCCAGGCACGCCGAGTCGGTGTCCGGGCCGGCGGCGGCCGCGATCGATTCCGGCGAGGACGCCGCAGCCGCACCCAGCCCCTCGCCGAGTGTGCGGGCGCGTCGCCACAGCGCGGCGATGTCGCGACCGCCCAGGCGCCACCGCGGACCCGTGAGCACCCGCATCGCCGCCGCGCCCGCGGTCGGGTCGGCGACGAGTCGCAGCATGGCGACCACGTCGGCGACCTCCGGGACCGACAGCAGCCCGGCCAACCCGACGACCTCCACCGGGACGCCCCGGGCGCGCAGGGCATCGGCTATGGGGGCGGCATCGGCGTTGCGGCGCACCAGCACCGCGGCCGTCGGCGGGCTCGTCCCGTCGGCCCGCCGGTATCGCGCGGCGAGTTCGTCGGCGATCCACTCCCGCTCGGCCTGCACGTCGTGGAGCAGGGCGCACCGGACGGTGCCGGGCGGGGCGTCCGGGCGCGGCCGCAGCGCGTGCACGGCGACCGACCGGCGGCGCGCCTCCGCCGATATCGCGTTGGCCAGCCGCAGGGTTCGCGGCGGGTTGCGCCAGCTGGTCCGCAGCTCCAGGACCGGCGCGGGCGAGCCGTCGCACAGGGGGAAGTCGGTGGTGAAGCGCGGCAGGTTCGTCGCGGAGGCGCCGCGCCAGCCGTAGATCGACTGAATCGGGTCGCCGACGGCCGTCAGGGCCAGCCCGTCGTCGACACCACCGCCGAACAGGGCCGACAGCGCGACCCGTTGGGCGTGCCCGGTGTCCTGGTACTCGTCGAGCAGCACCACCCGGTAGCGGCCGCGCAGGTCTTGGCCGACCTGCGGGAAGCCCGCCGCCAGCCTTGCGGCACAGGCCATCTGCACGCCGAAGTCCATCGCCTTCGCGGCGCGCATGCGCTCGTTCAGGGCGTCGAGCAGCGGCACCAGCTCGGCGCGCTGGGTCTGGGTGGCCAGCAGGCGCAGCAGCCATTGGCTGGGCCCGCGGTCGCGCTGATAGGGGCCGGCCGGCAGGGCGTGGATCAGCCGCTCCAGCTCCACGTGGGTATCGCCGAGCTGGCGGGTGTCCACCAGGTGTTCGGCCAGCTGGGCCCACAACCGCAGCACCATCGACGTCACCGCGGCCGGGGTCTTGTCGGTGCGCAGCTCCCCGCGGTGACGGCACACCACGTCGAACGCCAGCTGCCACAGCTCGGTCTCGCCGAGCAGCCGGGTGTCGGGCTCGATGGGCAACAGCAGCCCGTAGTCGCGGATCAACGAACCGGCGAACGCGTGGTAGGTGCTGACCGCCGGGGCGCCCGCGGGCTCCCCGGCGCCGAGGCCGACACCCGCCAACCGCGCCAGCCGGGACCGGACCCGGCGCAGCAGCTGACCGGCGGCCTTGCGGGTGAACGTCAACCCCAACACCTGGCCGGGTTCGGCGTAACCGTTGGCGACGAGCCACACCACCCGGGCCGCCATCGTTTCGGTCTTGCCGGCGCCGGCGCCCGCGATGACGACCAAAGGCCCGGGCGGGGCCGCGATGACCGCGGCCTGCTCGTCGGTCGGCGGGAAAAGCCCCAGCGCGCAAGCCAATTCGCCCGGGCTGTAGCGCGGATTCACTGCGCCACCCCGTTGGCGTGGGCGGGGCACGAGGGCCGGACGGGACAGTGCGCGCAACCGTCGTTGCGCCGGGCGATGAACCGCGGCCCGGCGGTCGCGGCCGCCGCGCGGCGGACCAGCTGGCGCCATTCCTCGCGGGCGGCCGGCGTCAGCGGATCCTGTTCGCGTTCCGTGGCGCCCGACGCCCCGGCCTTGCCGACATAGACCAGCCGCGCGCCGCCCGGCTCCGCGTCGGCCGGCTCACCGGACACCATGCCTTCGGCCACCGCCAGCTGATACAGCGCCAACTGGGCGTGTTGTTGGGCATCGTCCTTGCTGACCGGCGTCTTGCCGGTCTTGATGTCGACGACCACCAGCCGGCCGGCGGCATCGCGCTCCAGCCGGTCGACCCGGCCGTGCAGCCGGATCTCGCCTCCGCCCTCGCCGGACGCCGCCAGCGTTCCGTCGATCTCCACCTCGACGCCGACCTCGGTCAGCGCGTCGCGGGTCTGCGCCCGCCATTCGATGAACGCCTCGATCATCGCGCGGTGGCGCGCCAGCTCGTTGGCCGAATGCCACTCGGCCTCGAACGGCAGGTGCCGCCACGCGCGGTTCAGGCCGGCCAGCAATTCCGGCTCGCTGCTGTGCGGTTCGGCGACCAGGGCGTGCAGCACCGAACCGATGGTGGAACGCAGATCCCGCGGGTTGGTGCCCCCGTGCCGTTCGGCCAGCCAGCGCAGCGGGCAGTCGTTGAGCGTCTGCAGCGTGGACGGCGTCAGGGTGACGGCATCGCCGTCGCCGCGCAGCGGCTCGGTGGTGCTGACCGGAAGCAGGCCGTGCCAGCCGGCCGGATCGGCGCCCGGGACGCCGGCCTGGGCCAGCCGCGCCAATTGCGTTGCCGCGCATGCCCGGACGGCGTCCTCGACCGCGCCGTCGGGCGCGCACACCACGGCGCGCAGCCGGCCCACCAGGGCCGGCGCGGACAGCACCCGGGGCGCCGAGAGCGGTTGCGCCGCAGCGAGATCGCCGTCGTCGGTCCACGCCGCGAGCTCGTAGCAGAACGACGACGGCAGCGCGGCCTGGTCGTCCGCAGCGCCCGCGTCGCTGTCCACGGCGGTCACCAGCAGTCGGCGGCGGGCGCGGCCCATGGCCGCCACCAGCAGCCGTCGCTCCTCGGCCAGCAGCGGAGCTCGCACCGACGCCTCCTCGGCGACGCCGTCCAGCACGTCCAGCAGCCGCTGGGTGCCCAGCACGCCGCCGCGCGGAACCGTGTTGGGCCACAACCCCTCCTGCACCCCGGCGATGACCACGACGTCCCATTCGTGCCCCAGGGCGGCGTGCGCGCTGAGCACCCGCACCTGCTCGACGGCCGCCATCGGCTCCTGTTGTGCGCTCGGCAGGTGCAGCGCGCCAACGTGGTCGACGAGCCCGCGCAGCGACGCGCCCGAGGTGCGGGACACGTACTGATCGGTGATGTCGAACAACGCCGTCACCGCCTCCAGGTCCCGGGTGGCCTGGGCGCCGGCGGGCCCGCCCCGCTCGGCGGCCGACAACCAGCGGCGCTGCAGGCCGGACCGCTGCCACGCGGCCCACAAGGTGTAGCGCGGGTCTTGGCCGTCCCGGTGGCAGCGCGCGGCCGCCTCCAGCACCGCGCGCACCCGCTGCACCGGGCGGAACTGCGGCCCCGCCGGCGGTGCGTCACCGGTCAGCGCGTCCACCAACAGATCCGCCACGTCGTCCGACGGGCGATCGGCGTTGGCGCGCAGCAGCGTTCGGCGCAGCTGCCGCAGCGCGACCGGGTCGACGCGCCCGATCGGGCCTGTTAGCAGCGCCAGCGCCCGTTCGCCGTCGAGCCCGTCGGCGGTGACCGACAGGACGGTGAGCAGCGCCCGGGCCGCGGGCTCGTCGGACGGCGACCCGCCCGCCGCCGGCGGGGCCACCGGCACGCCCGCGGCGGCCAGCGCGCGCGGCAATCGCGCGCCGGCCCGTGGCACCGACCGGACGATGACCGCCATCTGTGACCACGGCACACCGTCGACCAGGTGCGCACGCCGCAGCGCGTCGGCGATCACCTCCGCCTCCGCGTGCGCCGATGCGGCCAGGCGGACCGCGACCGATCCCTCCTCGGGCCCGGTGCCCTCGATGCGCCTGCCGCCGCTGCCGCCGGGCAGTCGGTGCGCGATGCCGCTGACGGCGCGCGCCACTGCGGGGGCGCAGCGGTGCGACACCGTCAGCGTCACCGAGGGCGAGTCCTCGTCCAACAGCCCGGCGGATTCGCCGCCGCGGAAGCCGAACACCGCCTGGTTGGGGTCGCCCGCGATGACGGCCAGCTCGGCGCCCGCCGCCAGCACCCGGACGAGTCGGGCCGCCTGCGGGTCGAGCTGCTGGGCGTCGTCGACCAACAGGACACGCACCCGGCCCCGCTCGGCGGCCAACAGCTCGGGGTCCGTCGCGAAGGCCTCCAGCGCGGCGCCCACCAGTTCGGCGGCGCCCAGCGCGGGCGTCGTCGCCTGGGGTGCCGCCGTCCCCACCGCCGCCCGCAGCAGCATCACCTGCTCGTACTGGCGGGCAAACTGGCCGGCGGCGGTCCATTCCGGTCGCCGGCACCGACGGCCCAGCCGCTCCAGTTCCTGCGGGTCCACCCCGCGTTCGGCGCAGCGCGCCAACAGGTTTCGCAGTTCGGTGGCGAAACCCGCGGTGGCCAGCGCGGGCCGCAGATCCGCGGGCCACGCCGCGGCCGCGCGCGGCCCGTCCTCGAGGTCACCGGCCAGCAGTTCCCGGATGATGGCGTCCTGCTCGGCGCTGGTGACCAGCCGCGGCGGCGCATCCCCGGCCCGCTCGGCGGCCCGCCGCAACACCGCGTAGGCGTAGCCGTGCACGGTCCGAACCAACGGTTCGCGAACGGCGGCCCGGCACGGCCCGGCGCTGCGCGGCCGCAACAGCGCCGTCGTCAACGCGCTGCGCGCCCGCATCCCCAGCCGGCCGGAACCGCTAAGCAGCAGAACCGATTCCGGGTCGAGGCCGGCGTCGATCTGGGTGACCGCGGCCGCCACCAACCGGCTGCTCTTGCCCGTGCCGGGGCCGCCCAGCACCCGGACCGGCCCGCGCGCGCCGGGCGCCAGCAGAGCCAACGCCTCGGTGTCCCAGGTGAACGACATGGCTGCATGCAACCACCAGGGTCCGACAAGTCGGCCCGACCGGCGGCGCCGCCGGCCCCTACGATGGAGCCGCGAGCAGCCGACCAATGGAGGGTAGGTAACCGTGACGGACTTTCCCGACGACGAAGCGCCCGAGGGCGACGCCGCGGAACAACTGCAACCCGTCGACGCCGACGACGAAGCCGGCTTGGACATCGACTATCTGACCGCCGCCGACCGGGAGGCCAACGAGGCCGACGTGATCGAGCAGGCCTACGTCGTTCCCACCGAGGACGACTGGGACGACGACCGCTGAGCCGGCACGATCGACCCGTGACCGCCACCCTCCACGTGCACCGCTACGGCCCGCCGAATCCGGTCCGGGTGCTGGCGCTGCACGGGCTGACCGGCCACGGGCAGCGCTGGCAGCAGCTGGCCGGCCTGCTGCCCGAAATCCCCTTCGCTGCACCGGATCTGATCGGCCATGGCCGGTCGTCGTGGGCGGCGCCGTGGACCATCGACGCCAACGTCGCCGCCATGGCCGCGCTGCTCGACGGCGAAGCCGGCCCGCCGGTGTTGATCGTCGGGCACTCGTTCGGCGGGGCGCTCGCCATGCAGCTGGCCGCGGCGCGCCCGGACCGGGTGGCGGCGCTGCTGCTGCTGGACCCGGCGGTCGGATTGGACGGCGAGTGGATGCGCGAGATCGCCGAGGCGATGCTGTCCTCGCCCGACTACCCCGACGCGCAGGAGGCGCGCCTGGAGAAGGTGCACGGGTCGTGGTCCGACGTCGACCCCGCGCTGCTGGACGCCGAGCTCGACGAGCACCTGATCGCGCTGCCGAGCGGCCGGTACGGCTGGCGCGTCAGCCTGCCGGCGATGATGGCGTACTGGAGCGAGCTGGCCCGCGACGCGGTGCTCCCCCCGGCCGGGACGCCGACGGTGCTGGTGCGCGCGAAGCGCACCTCGCCGCCGTATGTCCGCGACGAACTCGTCGCGGCGCTGCAGCAACGGTTGGGGTCCGACTTCCGGCTGCTGGATTTCGACTGCAACCACATGGTGCCCTACGCCGCGGCGGCCGACGTCGCCGCGCTGACGCGCGAATTGCTGGAAGCCCGCTGATCGTGGCGCCGGTGACCGACGAGCAGGTCGAGCGGGTGCGCGCGCTGGTCGCGGCCATTCCGGCCGGCCGGGTCGCCACCTACGGCGACATCGCCTCTGTCGCAGGGCTTTCCAGCCCGCGCATCGTCGGCTGGATCATGCGGACCGACTCCTCGGACCTGCCCTGGCACCGGGTGATCACCGCCTCGGGGCGCCCCGCGCGTCATCTGACCACCCGGCAGCTGGAGCTGCTGCGGGCCGAGGGGATCCTGGCCACCGACGGCAAGATCGCGCTGGGTGAGGTCCGCTACGAATTCCGGCGCTAGAGCACCAGGCGGACCAGCGCCGCGGTGCGGGCGAGGCCGGGAAACGCCTCGGCCGTCGACCGCGGGTGCAGCGCATGGACCGCCAGGCGAAACATCAAGGCGCGCAACAACATCTGCGGCCACTCGGGCAACGCACTCCAGCGTTCGATGAGTCCGTCGTCGGCCTCGCCCCAGGACAGGGCGTCGACGACGACGACCCCGGCCGCCCACGACGCGGGCCGCCAGTAGGGGGTGATGTCGGTGATCCCCGGGGCGGCGGTGCCGACGAAAAGCACTGTGCCGTAAAGGTCCCCGTGCACCAGCTGGTTGGGACTCTTGGTCGGCCTGCGCAGCGTGGCCAGCTGGTTGATCAGCTCCACCGACCGCTCGGCGTCGGCCGTCGGCGGGGCCGTCCGGGCGCCCGGCGGCACCGAGGCCAGCGGCCGCTCCTCCCACGCGGCGCGGTCGGCGGCGATGAAGATGTCCACGTCTCCCCAGGGCGCGGTGGGGCCTTGGGTCAGGAATCGGGGGCGTTCCAGTTTGCCGGTCGCCTCGTGCAGCCGCACCGCCGCCGAGACCACTTCGTCATGCCGGGGTTCGGGCGTGCCCGCGACGAAGGTGTCCGCCCGCCACCCGGAAACCACGTACCGCCCGTCCGTCGAGCGGACCGGTCGGGCCAGCCGGACGCCGTCGACGAACAATGTCTCGCGCACCCGGGCCGACCATGCCGCCCGGGCGTGGTCGGCCACCAGCGAAAGAACGACTTCGCCGCAGCGCCAGCCGCCCTCCCAGCTGGCCCCCAGATAGACGGGCTGCACGCCGGTCAAGCCAAACGCCGCCAGCACATGCTCCGGCGGTGGCTCGACATTCACACCGGTACTCTAAACGAGTCCAACAAGCGTTCCGGGTCAGTACATCACCATGTCGGGTTGCATCTGCTGCGCCCACGCCACGATCCCGCCCTGCAGATGCACCGCATCGGCGAATCCGGCCTTGCGCACCACCGCCAGCGCCTCGGCCGAGCGCACCCCCGTCTTGCAGTAGAGCACCGGCGTGCGGTCGTGCGGCAGCTTTGCCAGGCCCTCACCGGAATTGATCGACGACTGCGGGATCAGCCGGGCCCCGTCGATGTGGTTGATCTCCCATTCGACGGGCTCGCGGACGTCGATCAGCGCCAGCTTCTTGCCCGAGTCCAGCATGTCGCGCAATTCCCGCGGGGTGATCGCGGATCCGGTGACGCCCTGGTCGTCGGGGGCCGCGCCGCAGTACTGCTCGTAGTCGATCAGCTCGGTGATCTTCGGCCGCAAGGCGTCATCGGGTTCCCGGCGGATTGCGATGGCGCGGTAGGACATCTCCAGCGCGTCGTAGATCAGCAGCCGGCCCAGCAGCGATTCGCCGATGCCGGTGATGAGCTTGATCGCCTCGGTGCCCATCACCGACGCGATGGACGCGCAGACGATGCCCAGCACGCCGCCCTCGGCGCACGACGGGACCGTGCCGGGCGGCGGCGGCTCCGGATACAGGTCGCGATAGTTGAGGCCCCGCCCGCCGGGGGCGTCCTCCCAGAACACCGAGGCCTGGCCCTCGAAGCGGTAGATCGACCCCCACACGTAGGGCTTGCCGGCCAGCACGGCCGCGTCGTTGACGAGATACCGGGTGGCGAAGTTGTCGGTGCCGTCCACGATCAGGTCGTACTGCCCGAACAGCTCGACGGCGTTGCTGGAGTCCAGCCGGAACTCGTGCAACCGCACGGTGACCAGCGGGTTGATCGCGGCGATCGACTCGCGCGCCGACCGGGCCTTGGACCGCCCGACGTCGGCCACGCCGTGGATGATCTGGCGCTGCAGGTTGGACTCGTCGACGACGTCGAAGTCAATGATGCCGAGCGTCCCGACGCCCGCCGCGGCCAGGTAGAGCAGCGTCGGCGCGCCCAGCCCACCGGCGCCGATCACCAGCACGCGCGCGTTCTTGAGCCGCTTCTGCCCGTCGACGCCCAGGTCGGGGATGATCAGGTGGCGGCTGTAGCGGGCCACCTCATCGCGCGTCAGCTGGTCTGCCGGCGCCACGAGGGGCGGCAGCGCTGTCTGGGAACTCGACACGCCCGAACATCTCCTCGGTCTCGCGTTGCGGTTCGTCGTCGGTATCCATCACAGCAGCAGCCGCGGTGGACGGCAATGAATTCAACTGGCCGCGGTCAGGCGATCGGGAACGGCCACGGATTGAACCGGCAGGTCTTTCCGTCGGCCTTGACGAAATCCGGGTCGAACTTGGCGGCGTCGTCGTTCGACGTGGAGAACGTCTGCTGCATCATCACCGGCGCCAGGGCGCCCTGCTGCTCGCACGGCTCGTGGCGGACGTACCCGATGGCGTGCCCCACCTCGTGGTTGATCACGTACTGCCGATAGGAACCGACGTCGCCCTCGAACGGCACGGCTCCACGCACCCAGCGGGCCTCGTTGATGAAGACCCGCGACTCGCGGTCCGGCCCGTAAACCGGGTTGTAGCAGGAGGTTTCGAGCCGGAATTCGTAGCCGCAGCCACCGCGCACCGTCACCGGGGAGACCAGCGAGATGCGGAAGTCGGGCTTGCCGTTATCGATCCGAACGAACGCGAATTGCGGGTTGTGCGTCCAGCCCTTGGGGTTGCCGAGCGTCTGGTCGACCATCTCGGCGAACGCCTCGTCGCCGCCGAACATCGTGGGGTCGATGCCGTTTTCCACCTCGACGGTGTACCGGAACACCTTGACGGTGCCCTGGCCGATCTGCGGCGTGGTGCCCGGCACGATGTGCCACGTCTTGTCGCCCGCCTCGGTGAACGGGCCGCCGTCGGGCAGCGTCCCGGCCGGCAGGTTGGCGTCGAACGCGGCGAGCCCACGCGGTGGCGCGTCGATGATCGAGGTGCCGACCGCGTCGATCGCCTGCGGGCTCTGAATGGGCTGACTCGCCGTCGGCTTGGTCACGGTGGTGCCGGTGACGGTCTGGTAGACGACCACCACGGTGAGCGCCACCAAGGCCGGCAGCGCGTAGGCGCGCCAGCCGTAGGTGGACACGAACCGCCCCAGCCGCGTCTGCTTGCGCCACTGGTTCGGCCGCTCCCGGCCGGCGCGGGTGCGTCCAGCGTCGCGGGCGATCGGGTCGCGCAGGGCCCGCAGCGGTTCGCGCCACTCGTCGCGCAGCACCGGGACGCGACCGGTGCCGCGCGAAGGCCGCTGGGACGTCATTTCCCCAGGATTACACAGTCATCCGGCGGGCCCGTCCGTGGCGCGCCCGAATGCGCCGCACGACACCACTTCTGCCAGCGACGACGGCGGCAACGCCGATCAACCGAACCACATGGGTAGTAAGGTCTGTGCCACGAGCCGCGCGCGGCTGGCGCAGTATGCCGGCGGCCGGTTGCCCACACATCAGATGAGGACTCGATGAGCGAACTCGCCAAACCCGCGGCGCGGCGCGCCGTCAGGTCGGCCGACCGCGCTCGGCCGGGGGACGGCGTCGCGGCTTCGAGCCGGCGCGGCAACCGGTTGCCCCGGGACGAGCGCCGCGGGCAGCTGCTCGTCGTCGCCAGCGACGTCTTCGTCGATCGCGGCTACCACGCCGCCGGCATGGACGAGATCGCCGACCGGGCCGGTGTCAGCAAACCCGTTCTGTATCAACACTTTTCGAGCAAACTCGAGTTGTACCTGGCGGTGCTCGCCCGGCACGTCGAGAACCTGGTCTCGGGCGTGCAGCAGGCGTTGAACACCACCACCGACAACCGCAGGCGGTTGCACGCGGCGGTCCAGGCGTTCTTCGACTTCATCGAGCACGACAGCCAGGGTTACCGGCTGATCTTCGAAAACGATTACGTCACCGAGCCGGAGGTGGCCGCGCAGGTGCGCGTCGCCACCGAATCGTGCATCGACGCCGTATTCGCCTTGATCAGCGAGGATTCGGGGCTCGACCCGCATCGCGCCCGGATGATCGCCGTGGGGCTGGTCGGCGTCAGCGTCGACTGCGCCCGCTACTGGCTCGACTCCGACCGCCCGATCTCCAAGGCGGACGCCGTCGAGGGCACCGTCCAGTTCGCCTGGGGCGGGCTGTCACACGTGCCGCTTACTCGCCTTTAGCGCCCTTGCCGGTGAGTTTGGGCAGTTCGGCGCCGATGCCGAAGCCGACGCGGCGCGCGTCGGCCGGACCGATCTCGACGTAGGCGATCTTGCTGGTGTGAACCAGGAACCGGCGTCCCCGCTCGTCGGTCAGCCTCAGCAGGCCCGATCCCTCGCTCAGCGCGGCGCTGACGAGCTCTTCGACTTCGGCCGGCGTCTGCGCGCTGGAGAGCACCAGCTCACGCGGACTGTCCGTAATACCGATCTTGACCTCCACGGTCACCCCTTTCCGTTGGTATTGAAGTCGACAGACCTGTCAGCTGCAGGCTAGTGGACGGCGCGGGCCCGCATCGGCCACGGCCCCCGCCGCGCGCTTCGCGCTGAGCGAAACGCCGGTCGCGAACGGATAACGATTCGCTTGCAGCTCGTCTCGGAGCCGGGTCCCAAGCCCGATCCGTGTTTTCTCATCGCTAACTTCGGCCCCATGGGTACCACACTGGCCGATCTCGACGAGGTGCGGGATTACCCCGACGACCAGACCGATGAGCTTTACCGTGCCGGCGCCTTGCCCGAGGGCGACTACAACTGGACCGGCTGGCCGGCCGAGCTGCGCTGGCGTCCGCTCACGGCGATCCTGGGCGCCGTCGTGGCCGTCGGCGCGATCGCGACCGCCGTCATCATCAACAGCGGCGACAGCGCCACCACCAAGGCAACGGTGGCGCCGGCGCCCCAGCCGGTGACGTCCGCTCCGGCGACGACGAGGAGCTCCGCCCCGCCGAGCGCGCAGCCCAGCCCATCCCAATTGCCACCCGAGACGGTCACCACCGTGACCACGCCGAGCGCCTCGCCGACCCTGCCGACGGCGACGCCCACCGCCGCTCCACCCCTGACGCTGACGCCCCCGCCGCCGGCCGCGCTGAACCCGCGCACCGTCGTCTACAGCGTGACGGGCACCAAGCAGCTGCTGGACCTGGTGAACATCGTCTACACCGACGGGCAGGGCTACTCGCAGACCGAGTTCAACGTGTCGCTGCCGTGGACCAAGGCGGTCATCCTGAACCCCGGCGTGCAAACCCCGTCGGTGGTCGCGACCAGCTTCTACGGCCAGCTCAACTGCTCGATCGTCAACGCCGCCGGTCAGCTGGTGGCCG
>NZ_LZIZ01000211.1:0-61805 GCF_001666915.1 Mycobacterium sp. E3339
ACCGGTTGGCCGCGGTGCGCGCCTCGTTGCGGTTGGTGTCGACGCCCGCCTGCCGCTCCGCCCGGGCGATCGACGGGGGACCGTTGGACGCGGTCGACCACGTGATGACGTACTTCTTCACCGACCCGGCCGGACTGCGCGGATTCAACGAGCTGTCCACGGCACTCGGGAACGCCGGCCGTAAGATCCCGCTGCTGCCGCCCGTCGAGCGCGGAGTTTACGAGGTGCAGAGCAAGGCGGCCTCGCCTCGGGTCAAGGTCGGGTCGGACGTCCTGCCCTGGCTGCCCGTGCGGGGCGCGTTCGTGTTGGTCGAGCGGGGATCGGCGGCGACGGACCCGCTCGTGGAGGTGGCCGGCGTCGCGGGCGTCTGGTCCGCACTCTCGCGGCGGGTCGACGCGAATTTGGCCAGCGCCCAAGGGGGGCAGTCCATCACGTATTGCTTCCTCGACGACGACCCGGTTGACACCGCCATTCGGCTGGGTCCGGTGCTCGCGGCCCGCTGGGCGGACCCGGGTGTCCAACCCTTGTTCGCCGCACCGTTTTTCACGGTGGTGCCGTTCGAGTGGGACCGGTATGTGCCGTAGCGGGGCCGCCTGGCCGCGCTCACTACCGCGCTGTGATCAGCGCGTGAAACCCCACTCCGCCTCGTTCTCTTCGGTTTTCAGGTGCGCGGCGGGATCCTCGGCGTCGGTGAGCGGCGGGTGCGGGGCGGGGGAGGTGCGCTCGCCGATCTCGGCGATCGCGTGCACGGGGCAGTCCATCAGGGCGCGCATGACCGCGTCGCGATCGGACTCCGCTACGGTGCCATCGCCGATGAGGGACGCGTAACCCCAGTCGTCCAGTGAGAAGTATCCGGGCGCGTACTTCGCGCAGATGCCGAAGCCGTCACAGACGGTGCGGTCCAGGCGGATCTTCATGCGTGCCTCCGTTCCGCCTCGTAGGGGCGCTCGGCGCGAAACACGCCGCGGACGCAGCCCTGGCAGGTGCCGTCGAGATGCGCGGCTACTTCGGCGGGGAACTGACAGAGCAAGCTGGCGGCCACGTTGGTGGCGGCGTCCAGCGTCGCGCACGCGCCGCGGCCGCGCAGCAGCACCGACCAGCGGCGCAACCGTTCAACGTCTTCCGTCGTGGCGGCGCCGTCGCGCAACGCGCCGGCGGCGGCCGCCATCGCCGCGGTCCCGTTGAAGCACGATCCGCACTGCCCGGCGTTCTCCCGATCGAAGTAGGCGAGTACCGACGCCGCGACGGCGACGGGGCAGTCGTCGGTGATCACCGAGATCGCGCCGCAGCCCAGACCGCTGCCGAGGCGCCGCATGGTTTCGTGGTCCAAGGTCGTGTCCAGCACGGTGCGGTTGAGCAGGCCGGCAAAGTAGCCGCCCATCAGCGCACCGCGCACCTGGTCGTGCGAAACACCGTGCAGCGCAAGAAGTTCCGTAAACGGCAGACCGTGGGGGAGTTCATAGAGGACGGGCGGGCGGCCTGCCCCGGTGATGGTGGCCAGGAAGGTGCCCGGGGACAGCGACGTGCCTTGCGCGCGGAACGCGGTCGAGCCGTGGCCTCGCAGGAAGGGCAGATTGGCCAGGGTTTCGACGTTGCTCACCAACGTCGGGCGATTGTCGACGCCGGTTTCGAAGGGGCGCGGGGGCTTGTCCGTCGGCTTGGCCGGGCCGCCGTTGATCGCTCGGACGGCGGCGGTCTCCTCGCCGGCCACATAGCCGGGCGGCACGTGAAACATGCCGACCGTGACACCGCCGAGCGCGCCGGAATCGAGCTCGCCCAGGGCGGTTTCGACGCTGTGCGCAGACTCCGGGTCGGACACGTAGACGTGGGCGCGCTCGGCCTCGACCATCGCGGCGGCCAACCGCAGTCCGTCCAGGATCAGGTGGGGTCGGTTGCGCAGCAGCCAGCGGTCTTTGACCGAAGCCGGCTCACCCTCTTCACCGTTGGCGACGACGACGTCGCCGCCGGCGATGCGCCCGTTGTCGCGCACCGCGCGCAACTTCACCGCAAGCGGGAAGGCCGCGCCGCCGCGACCGACCAGCCCGCTGGATTCGACCTCGCGTAGCAATTCCTCGGTGCCGGCGAGGGGCCGGTACCCGGCGAGCCTTCGATAGGCCGCGAGATCTTCCCGCTGGCCGGCCAGCAGCCGGGGTTCGAGCCCGGGCGGGGTGGCGGTGGTGACGGAAGTGGATTGGGTGGTGTTCACGGCTGGCCTGCCATCGTCTTAGTTAGGCTTGCGCACATGCGAACTGCGGTGGTGCGCGTCAACGTCGACCCGGCGAGCTCCTGCACGGCCGCGCAGCTACGAGACGGCATGGCGGAGCTCCTCGGGCTTGCGCGTGCGGCGGGGGCCGATGTGGTCGAGAACGACCTCGCGGCGATGCCCGCGGGCCGCCGTGAAGTCGAATTGCTGATCGGGGCCGAAGACGTGGAAGCGGCCAGGAGTACGGCGATGCGGTTGTGCGCCAAGGTATTCGCCGCAAAACCGGTCCCGGGGGTGGTCACCTTCATCAGCCGGGGCACCGACGACGACGCGCACGGGGTGCTGTCCGGCTTCGGGCTCACCGGTGACATCGAGCGGACGCCGGGCGACGACGGTTTCGACATTGTGTACGTGACGCTGCGGGAGTCCGACCTCGAACGCATCCCGGAGAGCCGGGTGCACACGGCCCTGGAGGCGTCGCTCAACTGCGAGGTTCACATCCGCACCCGCTAGCGCCGTCACGAGCCGAGGAACTCGAGGATCGCGGGCGCGGCCTGCACCCACGTGTCGAACATGTTGAAGTGCTGCACCCGGCCCGCCGCACGGTCCTCGGCCGCCCTTTCCCACGCGTCCTCCGGCCACGGCGGATCGATCAGCTTCGATCCCTTGATCAGGCAACTGACCTCGAGCGAGGTCCGCTTGGGGTGATCCATGTCGTTCTCGCCGCCACGAATGATCAACGTGGGCACCTTGATTCGGTCGAACATCTCGTCCTCGACGCCCGGGATCGTCTGCCCCGGTTTGGAAACGAAAGCGTTGAGCCAGCGCAGCATCACCTTGAGGAACTCGCCGGAGTCGAAGTCGAGGAAGCGCTGCTTGTTGTTCGGGTTCTCCTCGATGCGATCGCGCCACTCGGCCACCTTCACCACGCCGTCCATCCCGGTGCCGCGCACCGCGAGAATGCTCGGCACGATGTAGAAGGAGCCGAGCACGAAGGTGCCGTAGATGCCGCCGACGATGTTCCACACCACGAGCTTGGTGACCATCTCGGGGTAGAGCATCGTGGTGAGCATGGAATCCCTTGCGCCGCCGGAGCCGCCGGCGAGAATGCAGCGCTCGAAGCCCAGCCCGGTTACCAGCTTGTGCAGCGTCTCGGCGCGCATGTGCGATTCGCTCTGGCCGTAGAACTGCACATCGGAGGCGCCACAGTTGGGCCGGTCCCACAACAACACGCGGTAGCCGCCGGCGGCAAGCGCGTCGGCAAGCGGGCGCAGGCCCTCGATCTCCTTGCTGAACCGGCCGCCCGGCGTCAGGGCAATGAGATCTCCGGATTCCCCGAGGATTTCGTAGACGACATTTCCCCCGTTGATCTCGATTGAAGGCACCCGAATTCTCCTGTGGTTAGGCCTGCACCAGAACGTCGTTGCCGACGACGCGCACCGGGTAGGTGCGGATACTCCATTCGGGCTTGACCGCGGTGGTGCCGGTCGCCAGCTCGAAACCCCATTGATGCCAAGGGCAATAGATGTACTCCAGGTCACGAACCATGACCGAGTCGCCCGGGGTGGTCTCGTCGACGATCGTGCGTCCCCGCGCGCGGCCCGAACAGAGCGGACCGCCCTGGTGCGGGCAATAATTGGCGATGGCATAGAAGCTGCCGTTGACGTTGTAGACGCCGACGCCGTGGCGCCCGATGGGCACGAGTTTGTGCTTGCCCGGCGGGATCTCGTCGACCGTGGCGACAACGTGCTCACGGCCCTGGGCGAGACGGGGCTCGGGCCGCTTGGTTTCTTCCGTCAACTCAGAGCACCCGGGTCTGACCCTCGAGGACCGGCACGGTCTCGGGCAGGTGATAGGTGGCGATGCCGTTCTTGTACATCACCGCGTCTCGGGCCGCCTTGGGCAGGTGCTTGACCAACCATCGGGGGTCGTCGAACGTCCAGTGTGGGTAGTCCGAGGAGAACAGCAGGATCTTCTCGCACTCCATCCATTCCAACGCGCGGGTCAGCTCCGTCTTGTCCTCGGGATAGTCCAGCGGCTGGGTGGTGAACTTGATGTGGTCCTTGACGTACTCCGAGGGCTTGCGTTTGATCTCCACCCACGATTTGCGGGCCTCATAGATCGAATCCATGCGCCACATCAGCGGCAGGATCCAGCTGAACGCGTGCTCCACGAAGACGATCCGCAGCGTCGGGAACCGGTCGAACACGCCGTCGAAGATCAGGCTCATCACCTGGTTTGCCGCCAACAGCGAGTAGGTCACCATGAAGTCGTGGTTGTAGCTGGGGAACCCCACCGGCGGGATGGGCAGCTCGTCGAATTGGCTGCGCGACAGGTGGCAGCTCACGGTGATGTCGTGCTTGGTGGCGGCGGCCCAGATCGGGTCGTATTTCGGGTGACCCCAGGACGGCCGCGGCTCGGCCTTGATCAGGATCTGGGCCATATAGGGGTGCCCGGCCCATTTCTCGATCTCGCGGACCGATTCTTCCGGCTCCTCGATGGCGCAACAAATTGAACCCCGCCACCGTTGGTGCCAGTTGTTGTGGCTGTCCAGCCAGTGATTGGCCTGCCACTCGTTCAGCGCGCTCGACATCGCGTGCTGCGCCTCGGGCAGGCGCGCCGGGTAGGCGGCGGGTTCCAGGATCGCGATGTCGGAACCGGCCTCCATGATCAGCTGGCGAAACGCCATATCCGGGTCGCTGCAAGGGAATTCGCCGTTGGGGGGAAAGGAGTCCACTCGCATCGCGTAGGAGTGGGCGTAGTCGGGGGCGTCGTAGTAGATCTGCTCACCCACGGTGCGCGTGAGGAAGTATTTGCTGCGCCAGGGCTCTGGGATGTAGGGCAGGAGTTCGCCGCGCTTGGGTGCGGGGTGGACGTCTGAGTCGACGCAGCGGACGGCTATGCGCTCGGCAGCGGGGACCCGCTCCTGCGAATGGGTCAACGTCATCGCAAACTCCTCGGTCTCACGTCGTGCTTCTACTGTGCGCCAACTCCGGCGGGGATGTCTATGTTGTAGAGCTGCGCCGCGTTGCGCCAGCACAGCTTCTCGCGCTGTTGCGCCGACAGCGCGCGGGGAAGCTTCGCGATGTCACCGCACTGCCAGTGCGGGTAGCTGGAGCCGAACATCACCATGTCGTCCTTGCCGGTGAAGCCGAACCATTCGCCGGCGAACTCGGTGTCACCGGGGCCGTCGAGGCTGCCCTGAACGAAATACACGTGGCCGGGCAGGTAGTCGCTGGGGATCCGCGGCGCCCACGGCGTCTGCTCGAGGTGGGGCCGGCCGAAGGTGTCCATCCGCCAGATGAACGGCGTCAAGAAGTCCGCCGCTCCGTCGCCCCAGACGAATTTCAGGCCGTCGAAGCGCTCGAACACGCCCTCGGCGATCATGTTCATCAGGTGATAGATGTAATTCAGCGCCATGAAGCTGACGTACTGCTCGTAGGTGCGGGTGTTGCCGTTCGGGGTTGGCGGAAAGGCGATGCCGGAGCCGACTTCGATGTGGGCGGCCACCGGGAGGCCGGCGTCGACGGCGGCTTCCCACAGCGGCCAGAACTGCGGCTTGCCGTAGAGGTCGCGGGATTGCAGGGGGACGCCGATCTGGACCACCCGCGGGTGCGCGCGCCACCGCTCAATCTCGCGCAGCGCGCCTGCGATGTCGTCGGGGTTCACCCGGATGGTGCCGCGGAACCGCTCGCCGAACTCGTTGGATTCCAGCCAGTTCGACACCATCATCTCGTTGTGCGCGGCGTGCAAGGCGCTGCCCAGGTGGCGGTCCGGCATGATGCCGCGCGCCATCGGGTGCAGCACCGCGATGTCGACGCCGCGCTTCGAAAAGAGTTCGCTGGCAACGAATTCCGGGTCCGAGCCGGGGTACTGGCGGTCCGGGCCCTCGGTGTCGGGCGCGTATTCACCGCCCGGTGCCCCGTACCAGTCCATCTCGTAATCGGGGAAGCCGCGGCTCTTGAACGGCTCGCGCAGGGTCTCCCGCAGCGCCTTGTTGGACGGAAAGAAGATGTGCACGCTCGCGTCGATGAGCGGTGTGCGGGTTCCGTCGGCGTGTTCGATCACGAAGGCCATCCATCGGCAGTCGAAGCGACCCCACTCGGGTCATATGATAGATAATCTAACATTTTCTTCAGCGGTCCATCAATGTGTTTCCCGTAAGCGTTTCGTTTAACCATCGTCCCTGGTGGAGGGCACTTTCGCAGTTAGCGTGCAAGTATCGTTCTTAAATCGGAATAATACCATTCTCGTCGTCGCGACCGCAGGTCCGGCGCCGGTCGAAGCGCGCCGACGGACTTACTCGTTCGGGCTGCCCACGGTCACCCCGGCGGCCTTCTCGAAAGGTTTGATCACCGCGGTGAAGTCGGAATCGGCGCCCTGGTCATCCGCGGTCCGCTCCCAGAGGCGGGCGATGGTTGCGGCGACGTCCGTCGGCACGCCGAGCGCCTCCGCCTCCTCCAGATACAGGCGCACGTCCTTGACCATCAACCCGGTGGCAAACCCGTAGTCGAAGGTCCGCGGGAGGATCGCGCGGGGGAATTTGTCGCGGCTCGCGCTGGTCGCGCCCGAGCCGGCGTTGAGCACCTCAATCATCACGCCGGGGTCGAGACCGGCCTTGACGCCCATCACGACGACCTCTGCGGTGGCGGCCAGGACGTTGGCCGCCAGGATGTTGTTGGCCAGCTTCATCGTCTGCGCCGAGCCGGGTTTGGGCCCGACGTAGAAGGGCCGGCCGATCACCGCGAGTGTGGTTCGCACAGCGTCGAATTCGGCGCGCGGGCCGGACACCATGACCGCGAGCGCGCCCTTCTCCGCTCCGCCGACCCCGCCGCTGACCGGACTGTCGAGTGCCGCGATGTTTCGCTCGGCGAGTCGGTCATGGATCTGCACGGCGGTGCGGCTGCCGACGGTGGACAGGTCGACATAGCGCTTGACCCGCGCCCCCTCGAGAACGCGCGTCGCGACCTCGAGCGAGGCGAGCGGCGTCGGGAGGCTGGCCATTACGGTTTCGGTACGGTCGGCGACTTCCTTCGGTGACGACGCGGCGCGCGCGCCGAGGTCGACGATGCGCCGCAGCGCCGCCTCGCGGGTGTCGAAGGCGACGACCTCATGGCTTTCCTGAATCAGGCGGCGCGCCATGGGAAAGCCCATGTTGCCGAGCCCGATGAATCCCACCTCCACGACGCGGCCCTAGTCCCCTAGCTCGGCGAAGGCCTCGCGCGCGATGCGGAAGCTGTCGACGGCCGCCGGCACCCCGGCGTAGATCGCCACCTGCAGGAAGATTTCGCGGATCTCCTCGCGGCTGACGCCATTGGTCAGCGCCGCCTTGACGTGCGTGCGTAATTCGTTCGGCCGGTTCAATACCGAGATCATCGCCAGGTTGAGCATGCTGCGCGTCTTCCGGGGCAGCTCTTCGCGACCCCAGATGGCTCCCCAGCAGTATTCGGTGACGAGATCCTGTAGCGGCCTGGTGAAGTCGTCCGCGTCGGCCAGGGCGCGGTTGACGTACTCCTCGCCGAGCACCTCGGAGCGGACGTGCAGTCCCCGCTGGTAGGTTTCGCGATCCAATGGTCTTCTCCTTCGTCGTGGCGGCGTCGGCGCTTGCATTCGCCCCGACCGCAGTCTCCCATCGCCGCCGGAGACACCGGCCGCCGCGCCCGCACCTACCGGGCGACCTACGAATTGCATGACCCCGCCGGTGAATTCATGTCGGTGCTTGGCCGCCCGCGCCCACGGCCTGGACGCCTGCCTCACAAGCTGGGCGTCCTACGGCGGCGCACTGCTGGCCGACGGTTAACGCCCCCCAACTGCCGTTGGTGAGCTCATGCCCGGATTCCGAGATTATTACTTCCACATCGGAGAATGTTATTCTCGCAATGGCGGTGACGACAGGAGGCGGCGCGGATGCTGTTGGAATTCGATGCTGATCAGCGGCTGTGGCAGAGCACCGTGCGCGACGCCGTCGCCAAGCAGTGCCCGCCCTCGCTGGTCCGGAGCGTGGCCGAGGACGATGGCGACCCAACGCCCCTCTGGGAAGGATTGTGGAAGGCCTATGTCGACCAGGGCTGGACCGAGCTGAACGACCCCGAGAGCACGGTGGAGCTCGCCATCATCCTCGAGGAGCTGGGGCACGCCACCGACCCCACCCCGTTCCTGGCGACGATGAGTCAGTTCGCGCCGCTGGCGGCCGAGCATTTCGATCCGCACCAGTCGGGCACCGCCGTGTACGCCGGTGTCGTGGCGCACCGGGACGCCGAGGGTTGGGTGCTGGACGGGACCGCGCGCCATGTGCTCGACGGCGATCGGGTCGACCGGCTGGCGGTGGTGACCGACGCCGGGGTATTCCTCGCCGGGGCCAATCAGGTAACCGCCCGGCGGGTCGCGGTGTTCGACCCCGTCCTGCACGTCGCCGACTTGTCGTTCAACGAAGTCCGCGTACCCGACACCGCCCGCCTCGCCGTCGATTGCGAGCGCGCGAGGCATATTGCCTTGACGGGCATGGCGATCACGATGGTCGGCGCCTGCCAACGGATCCTCGATCTGGCGCTCGAACACGTGCGTAGCCGTCAGCAGTTCGGTGTGCCGATCGGCTCGTTCCAGGCCGTCCAGCACAAGGCGGCCGACATGCACGTCGCGGTGGAACGCGCCCGCGCGCTTGCGTACTTCGCCGCGCTGACGATCGCCGCCAACGATCCGCGCCGCCGGCTGGCGGCGGCGATGGCCAAGGCGTCGGCGGGGGAATGCCAGTCGCTGGTGTTCCGGCACGGCCTACAGCTGCATGGCGCAATGGGATTCACGTGGGAGAACGATCTGCAGTTCGCGCTGAAGCGGGCCAAAGCGGGTGAGCTGATGCTCGGCGGCGCGGCCGAGCACCGGGCGCGGATCGCGGAGGAATACCGTGCAGCTGACTTTTGATTCCGACGTCGAGGAGTTCCGGGCCGAGTTTTCGGCGTTCCTCGACGAAAACCTGCCCCCCGCAAGCGAAACGCTCGAGCGACCGCGCTCCGTCTCGCACATGCCGCAGTGGGCGCGCGACTGGCAGCGGCTGCTGTTCGACAACGGCTGGCTGCTGCCGAGCCAGCCGCCGGAGTTCGGCGGCCGCAACGCGACGGTCATCCAGCAGTTCGTTTACCTCGAGGAACTCAGCCGCCGGCGGATCTACCACAGCTTCAACCCGCAGGGCGTGAATATCGTTGCCGCTTCGCTGTTGTCGTTCGGAAGCGACGAGCAGAAGCGGCGCTGGGCCGTGCCAATCCTGCGGGCCGAGATCACCGCATCGCTGGGGATGAGCGAACCCAGCGCGGGCTCCGATTTGGCGTCGCTGCGCACGCGCGCGGTGCTGGACGGTGATCACTTCGTGGTCAACGGGCAGAAGGTGTGGACCTCGGGCGCCCACGATGCCGACGTCCTGCTGACATTCGTTCGGACCAATCCAGATGTGCCGAAACACAAGGGAATCAGCGTGCTGATCATCCCCACCGACACCCCCGGTGTGGTGCGCCGGCCGTTCCCGTCGATCTGCGGTGCCGACGACCTGGATTTCAATGAGGTCTTCTTCACCGATGTCCGCGTGCCGGCGGAGAATCTGGTCGGTGAACTCGACCAGGGCTGGCGGGTCGCCAACGGTTCGCTGGGCCACGAACGCACGATGATGTGGCTGGGTTTCGCCGATCGACTCGACAACATGATCGACGACTTCCACCCCAGCACGGAGGTCGAGCGCGATCAGTACGCCAGCACGATCATGGACAAGCAGGCGCTGCGGCTGCTGGGTTCAGTGGCCCTGGCCCGCGCCGCGCGCGGCGAAGATGACGTGGCGGCGATCTCGGTTCTGAAGCTGCTCGGATCCGAGGCCGAGCTGCGCGGCATGGAGCTCGCGCTCACGTCGGCGGGATCCGACGGGCTCGTCCATCCCGGGCTGACGGGGCCGTACGCGCACATGAACCTCGACCACTACTTCGCCAGTTGGTTCGAGCGCTACGCCCGCAGCTTCTCCGGCACGATCGCCGGGGGCACCTCGGAGATCCAGCGCAACATCATCGCCCAACGGGTGCTCGGGCTCCCGCGAGGCTAGCCGCCCCGGGCAATGCGGCGGGCTAGACCGGGTCGAACTTGGTGATCAGCCACTGGCCGTTGACCCGGGCCATACTCACCAGCACGCTGCTGGACGCCATCGCGGGGTCGGGGTTGTCCTTGCTGGTGGTGCTCTGGTCGACCAGCACCAGCACGACCGCCGAGTCGGGCCGCAACTCCGAGACGGCGGCGCCTATCACCCGGGCGCTGGTCTTCAGCGACTTCTGTTTGGCCGCCGGCGCGACGATCTGGTCGGTGAACTGGTTGTAGTACGACAGGAAATCGCCGGACAGGTGCGTCTTGGCGGCGGCGAAGTCCTTGTCGAGGGTGTCGGGCGAATACGACAGCAAGGCGACCGTTCCGTCGGACGCCGCGCTTACGACGGTGTTCGCGACGCGGGTGTCGGTTTGTTTATCGGGCCGGTATTGCTTGAAATACAGCCAGGTCGCCACGCCACCGGTAATCAACAGCAGTGAAATCAGGGCGACGGGAACGGCTTTCACTTTCCGCCGCGCGCGAGGCTCGCTGCTTTCATCGCGGTCGATCTGTTCGGCAGAGTCGTCGGCGGTGTCGGTGCTCTGCTTGTCCTCGCTCATGGGATGAACTCCACGTTGGACATCTTGTATTGCCCGGCTTCGTCTTTGACGGTCACCTTGAGTCGCCAATTGCGCGGTTCGTCTTTGGCGCCCGCTGCGTTGGTGATGTGCGATGTCGCCGCGACGAGAACCAACGCGAAATCCCCGTTTATGGATTGCACGGCCGCCGCATTCACGGTTCCCTGGGTGACCACTTTGGACTGCTCGACGACGGTCGTGAAATCCTTTGCACGGGCCTGGAAGTCGTCCCGGAACTGGCCGGTCGAGCTGTCGATCACCCGCTGGACATCCTCCTTAGCCTTGTTGAAGTCCATAGAGGTCAGGTTGACGACACCCTGGCGGGCCCCCGCGATGAAGTTCGCGGCGCGCTGATTGCGCTCGACGGTTTCATGGCGGTTCCACATCATGTATCCGCTGGCCGCGGTGAAGGCAACGATGAGCACGATGGCGGCCGCTTTCCACGCCGCCGACAGCGATGGCAGGTGCAGCCGCCGCCGGGACCGTGCGGGCTCGGCCTCCGATTCCGCGTCTTCCGGGGGCTCGTCGGACGCTTCCTCCTCGGTCTGCGGTTCGTCGCCATCCGTGGCTTCGACAGTTTGGGTGACGTCGTCCTCGATCTCCGCTTCGGCGGTGCCGGTTGCGTCCTGGCCGGCGTCGGGCGATTTGTCCTCGCCGGCTTCGGCGGCCGCAGCGTCCTCGGCCGCCTGCGCTTCGCGGCGGAGCCGGGCGGCACGAGCGCGGGCGCGCGCCGCGTCGGCCAGCGCTTCGGCTTCGGCTGCCTCGGCCTCGGCTTCCTCGAGTAACGCCTTCACGTCAGTTTTCGAAGTGGCCGAATCGTCCCGCGTTTTCTTTGCCTCAGCCATCGTGCTTACTGCCCGCAGCCCTCATGATCAACCGACTCCTGTACCTCTCACGCGGCTACCATCGCACGAGCGAGAAGGGCCAACTGCTGGTGCCCCCCGGTCCGCCGCCGCAGCCGGTGTCGAACGTCGAGTCGACTTGACCCGCCAGCGTCACCGCATCCCACGAGTACACGTCGTGCGAGGGAAAGAACTGGACCACGCAGCGCACACCGTCGGGCACATCAACGGACAGGGTGTAGCGGCCGTTGGACAGACGGGCGTCTCCCCGGTAGGGCGCCGCTTGCCCGTTGGGCTGCGGAGTTGCGTACACGCTCACGCATTCCGGCTCCGGGTGGGCGCACGGGTTGATCGACCAAATCCAGCTGTGGCCGGGGTCCCGGGTCGTGTCCACCCTGTAATTGGCATACGGCATGCCCGCGTGGGCGCTGGGCGGGACAGTCAGCGCGACCATGGCAAGCGCAAGGCTCACTGCGAAAGTCTTCACCGATGCGTCTCCCATCTCTGCATACGCGCTTGGCCCAAATATAGGGTGCGGCCACCGTGAACATGGCTACTCGTAATAATTGGCGCCGTCGGCGTCCGGCTGTCGCCGGGGTGAAGTCGCGCGCCCACCTAGTCGATAACCGCGGCTTCCTTGCGTTCGGTGATCGGCCTGGCGAGCTCTTGTTCGTCGCAGATGCGCTGCAGCTTCTCCAGCGTCGCGTCCAGGCCCTCGCCGATTTTTCGGCCGGGGGTGAAGGTGGCCGGCAACTTGCGCATGCCCTGGATGACGCCGATGGTCTCGTAGTGAACGGTGCCCTCGGGGTCGCACTTGTAGTCGGGTATCCGGTCCAGAACCGCGGTCAGCATGGATTTGAACACGGTGCGTGCCACGTTCGATCCGGCGCACCGGTGCACGCCCAATCCGAAGCTGAAGTGGCGGTTGCCTTTACGGTCCAGGACGATGTCGTCCGGGTCGTGGAACACCGCCGGGTCGCGGTTGGCCATCGCCCAGGAAATCCATAGGCGCTCCCCCTCTTTGAATCGCGTGCCGTCGAGTTCGACGTCGTCGGAGAATGTCCGGCCGTCGCCGGGCGCGGGGGTGAAGTAACGCAGGAATTCCTCGGTCGCGGGGTCCAGCAGCGTCTTGCGTTGCTCGCTGAGCAGTTCGCGTTCGGCGGGATGCTCGGAGAGCCATTCCAGCGAGTGGGCGGTCAGCGCGGTGGTGGTGTCGAATCCACCCCCGATGACCAGGCCGAGGTTGCCGAGGATCTCCAGATCCGGGGCGGGCTCGCCGTCGATGCGCATCTGCAGCAGCGCGTTGACGATTCCAGGCCGCGGGTTCTCGCGAATCTCGATCATGGTGTTGACCATGTCGAGCCCCATCTGGCGGTGCATCTCGGTGACGCGCTCGATGTCCGGGGAGTGCTCGGGGGTGTAGACCGCGGCGTGCACCGGCTCGCTGTACATGTTCCACTTCTTCAGCGGAATGCCCAGCATGGCCAGCGTCAGGACGGCCGGCACGATGTTGGCCAGGTCGTCGACGAAGTCGATCCTGCCCTCCTCGATCTTCTCGTCCAGGCAGGCGCGCGTCACGTCGTCGATGAAGGGTTCCCAGCGCTTGACTGCGGCGGGCGACAGGTAGGGGTTGAGCACCGTGCGATAGATGCGGTGCTCGGGTTCGTCCATCTCGAGGATGCCGCCCCGGACCGCGCTGACGCGGCTGGCGGTGGGGATCGAAATGCCTTTATAGCCGCGGCGTTCCCCGTGGATGTCGTGATCGTTGGACACCGCGGGGCAGCGGGCCAGCTCGAAGACCTCGTGGCTGCCGGCCGCGACCCAGTGCCCGCCGTAAGTGTCACTCCATGCCATCGGGCACTTGGCGTGCATCTCCTTGGTGATCGCCTTGAACTGCGACCGGTACTCCGGCGAATGCCGGTCGAAGTGGAAGGTGTTTTTCTTGCGGTCGCTGCCGCTGACGACGTCGTCGACACTCAACGCTCTGTCTCCCTACGTGTTTCGTCGGTCAGTATCTGCCGGCTCAGGCGTCGTCGGTGATGATGATGGCCTGCTCCGGGCAGGATTGCGCGGCTTCACGAACCTGGTCCTGCCGATCTTCCGGCACCACTTCGTCGACCGCGGACGAGCTGCCGTCGATGTCGCTGAGCTCGAACGACTCCGGCGCGATCATCGCGCACAGGGTGTGGCCCTGACAGCGCTCCGGATCAACCCAGACCTTCACGGTGTCTCCTTGCGGTGGTTCGTTGGGGCTCGAGTACGTAGCCGAGGCCGGACGGCTCAGGTGTTGCGCCCGCCGTTGACGCCCAAGATCTGCCCGGTGATGTAGCCGGCTTCCTCGGATATCAGGAAGGCGCAGGCCGCCGCGATGTCTTCCGGCCTGCCGATCCGGCGGACAGGCGTTCGGGCGATGGTTTCGTCGATGTCGCCCAGGAATCCCTTCTCCGCCGCGGCGCGCAGCATCGGGGTGTCGATGAAACCGGGTGGCACGGCGTTGACGGTGATGCCGCTGGGGCCGTATTCGAGTGCCAGGGATTTGGTGAGCCCGTTGACGGCGGACTTGGCCGCCACGTAGTGACTCATGTAGGGCGCGCCGGAATGCGTGCTCGACGACGAGATGTTGACGATCCGCCCCCACTTCGCCTCGAGCATGTCGGGCAACACCGCCTGGATGGTGTGGAAGACCCCGTTGAGGTTGACGTCGATCACCCGCTGCCAGTCGTCGAAGGTGATGTTGTTGAAGCGCTTGAATCCGTCCAGCCCGGCCGCGTTGACGAGCACGGTGACCGGCCCGAGCTGGGCGCGGATCGCCGCCAGGGCGGCATCCACCTGCGATCGGTTGGTGACGTCCGCGGTGAAAGAGTGGTCGTCGTCCGAGGGCCGGAGGTCGATCGTGGCGACGTCCAGCCCGTCGGCGCGCAGCCGTTGCACGACGGCAAGACCGATGCCGGACCCGCCACCGGTGACCACCGCAGTCTTCACGTTGAGACCTTTACTCCCGAGGTGACCGTCTCAGCCACAAAGAATCTCGCTTACAATTATGAGAACCTTACTCTCAGGCCGAAGCGGCGTGCAACACACTCGGGAAACCGTGTTTGGCCTGCGTCAAACTGCGTTGTCCGGCGCCCCGCTTGCGGTTGCGGCGCTGGTCAGTGGCCCGGTCCCATTCCTGAGAGTTTCTTGAATTATCGAGACTCGAATGTAAGATTCGCCGGGAAGGAGAATGAAATTATCGTGACCGTCACCACATTAGGGAGTGCGGATGCCGGCCCAGAACACGGCAGAGCCTGCGATCACCGCGAGCATTGAGAACGCCGCGCCCGAGTCACCCGTCGACCGCCGGCTCTTGATCGGTGGCCGACTGGTCGCCACCGACAGGACGTTCCCGTCCAGCAATCCCGCGACCGGCGCCGTCATCGGGTACGCCCCTGACGGGGAGTTCCTGGAGCGCAAGACGTTTGCGGTGCCGGCGGCGGTGGCCCGGGCATGAGGCCGCTGGAGGGGATCCGCGTCCTGGAAGTGGCCATGTACGGCTTCGTCCCTTCGGCCGGCGCCGTGCTCGCCGAGTGGGGCGCGGACGTGGTCAAGGTCGAGCACGCGGTGACGGGCGACCCCCAGCGCGGACTGCGCCAGACCGGCATGCTGCGCGTCGAGGGCGACCCGAACCCCAACATCGAGCACGCCAACCGGGGCAAGCGCAGCATCGGCCTGGACATGTCCGTGCCCGAGGGCAAGGAGGTGCTCTACGAGCTTGCCCGCCGGGCCGATGTGTTCTTGACCAGTTTTCTTCCCGCTCACCGGAAGAAATTCGGCATCGACGTCGAGGACATTCGTACGGTCAACCCGAAAATCGTCTACGCCCGCGGGAGCGCGCTCGGTCCGCGCGGCCCCGAGTCAGAAAAGGGCGGCTACGACATGACCGCGTTCTGGTGCAGGGCCGGAACCGCCGCGACCATCACCCCGGCGGGAATGCCCGGCATGATCGCGCCCCCCGGCCCGGCCTACGGCGACACCATCTCAGGCACCAACCTCGCCGGCGGCATCGCGGCGGCGCTGCTCAAGCGCGAACGCACCGGCGACCCGTCGGTCGTCGATGTGTCGCTGCTGGGCAGTGGCTTCTGGGCGATGGGCCACACGGTCGCGCTGACAAAGCACTTGGGACAGCGGATGGAAGCGCCGCCGCCGGGCGTGCACGGCGCTCCGAACAATCCGTTGGTGGGCCTGTACACCACCTCCGACGGCCGCTACATCTCGTTCGTGATGATGCAGCCCACCAAGTTCTGGGCCGACGTCTGCCGGCATGTCGACCTGCCTGAGCTGGCCGATGATCCCCGCTTCGTCACCGTGGAATCGATCGCCGCGAACACCGCGGACGCCGTGGAGATGCTGACGAAGGCGATCGCGACCCGCACGCTGGCCGAGTGGAGCGAACGCTTCGCCACGCTCGCCGGGCCGTGGGCCCCGGTGCAGGACACCCTGCAGGCCGCGGACGACGCGCAGATTCGGGCGAACGACTACCTGGTGCGCGCGGGCGAGCTGGAACTGGTCGCCAACCCGGTCCAGTTCGACGTGGCGGCGCCGCAGACCGGTCCCGCGCCCGGCTTCGCCGAGCAGACCGACGAGATCCTGATGGAACTCGGGCTGGACTGGGATCGAATCATCGAACTGAAGACGGCCGGCGCCGTCACTTGAGTACGACAGCGACCGGAGGTGTCCCACATGTTCGAGCCAACCGTCGCGCCGGTTGCGACCAAGCTGCCCCGGATAAGCGGTGTGCTGATGGCTTGTCGGATAACGGTTATGCGTTTTCCATTCCGCCCGGACTCGGCATGAGTCATAATCGCCGGACGCTTCAAGACATGGGGCCCCACGTTTTGATGCGGCGACTCACGCAACAGAACGGAGGGCCTGGCGTGAGGATGGACAGTGCTGTCATGCCCGACGAGGTCGCTGAATTCGGGCTGCCGACTGGGCTTTTCACCGTCGACCGCTCGCCCTCTTGGCTGTTGCTTGAGCCGAATCTACCGCAGCACGCGGCGCACAACAAGACCATCGGTCTCATAACTCAGGAAAGGGTTTGAGGCCGATGGCAACCAGGGGAGCAGACCGCTGGTCGGCGGGATTGCCTCAGCTGAAACTGAAATGGGACATTTCGGGGCCCATGCAGGCCGTCGGAGCCTTATTCGCGATGTCGGCCGATGCGGTCAAGTTCGCATTCCGCCGACCGTTCCAGTGGCGCGAGTTCTTGGAGCAGTCCTGGTTTGTCGCGCGAGTGTCGCTGGCCCCCACCTTGTTGGTCGCGATCCCGTTCACCGTCCTCGTCAGCTTCACGCTCAACATCCTCCTGCGGGAACTGGGCGCCGCGGACCTATCGGGTGCGGGCGCCGCGTTCGGTGCGGTCACCCAGCTCGGACCACTGGTCACGGTGCTGATCGTGGCGGGCGCGGGAGCCACCGCGATGTGTGCAGACCTGGGGGCGCGAACAATTCGCGAGGAAATCGACGCGATGGAAGTGCTGGGCATCAACCCGGTGCAACGGCTCGTCACCCCGCGCATGCTGGCCTCCGGGTTGGTCGCCTTCCTGCTGAACAGCCTCGTCGTCATCATCGGCGTGCTGGGCGGCTACGTCTTTTCGGTGTTCGTGCAGGACGTCAACCCCGGCGCTTTCGCCGCGGGCATCACCTTGCTCACCGGCGTGCCCGAGGTCATCATTTCGTGCGTCAAGGCAGCGCTTTTCGGCCTTATCGCGGGCTTGGTCGCCTGCTATCGGGGTCTGTCGATCACCGGCGGGGGCGCCAAAGCCGTTGGCAACGCGGTCAATGAAACCGTGGTTTATGCCTTCATGTCCCTGTTCGTCGTCAACGTGGTCGTCACCGCGATCGGCATCAAGATGACGGCGAAGTAGGGGCTGCCAATGGCGCTGAGGGCCGCATACCCGCGTTTGTTCCGCCAATTCGAGAGGCCGGTCGCCTCGTTGGGCCGGATTGGCGACCACACCCTGTTCTACGGCAAGGCACTCGCCGGGGTGCCGTTCGCGGCCACCCACTACACGCGCGAGGTCGTTCGGCTGGTGGCCGAGATCAGCATGGGCGCGGGCACTTTGGCGATGATCGGCGGCACCGTGGTGATCGTCGGCTTCCTGACGCTGGCGGCGGGCGGCACCCTGGCCATTCAGGGTTACACCTCGCTGGGCAACATCGGGATCGAGGCGCTGACGGGCTTTCTGGCCGCGTTCATCAACGTGCGCATCGCGGCGCCGGTGGTTGCCGGGATCGGCCTGGCGGCGACCTTCGGCGCCGGGGTGACCGCTCAGCTGGGCGCCATGCGGATCAACGAGGAAGTCGACGCGCTGGAAAGCATGGCCATTCGGCCGGTTTCGTACTTGGTCAGCACCAGGATCCTGGCGGGAATGATGGCGATCACGCCGCTGTACAGCATCGCCGTGATCCTGTCGTTTTTGGCCAGTCAGTTCACCACGACGTTCCTGCTCGGTCAGTCGCAGGGGCTGTACCAGCACTACTTCAACACGTTCCTGAACCCGATAGACCTGTTGTGGTCGTTCCTGCAGGCCATCCTGATGGCGCTCACCATCCTGCTGATCCACACGTACTACGGCTATTTCGCCTCCGGCGGGCCGGCCGGTGTCGGCAACGCGACCGGCAACGCCGTGCGCACCTCGCTGATCGTCGTGGTGTCGGTAACGCTGTTGGTCTCGCTGTCTATCTACGGTACGAACGGCAACTTCAACCTGTCCGGTTAGTAAAGGAGGTGAAAGGGCAGTGACGCAGAGTGTGCCAGCGGGTCGCGGCGCCGTCGGCGGCCGGCACCCGCGCGCCGGTCACGCCCGGCCACCGGTCGGACGCAACTACCTGCCGCCCCTGCTCGGGTTGGCCACGGTTCTCATCATTGGCGTGATTTTCGCCGTGGCGGTCGGTCTGTTTCAGGGCTCCTTCACCGAAACCGTGCCGGTGACGGTGATCTCGCAACGAGCCGGCCTTGTCATGAATCCCGACGCCAAGGTCAAGATGCGCGGCGTGCAGGTGGGCAAGGTCTCCTCGATCGAGCCGCTGCCCAACGGCGAGGCCGCCATTCATCTGGCGATGGACCCGTCGCAATTGCGCTTCATCCCAAGCAACGTGCTCGTCGACATCGCGTCGTCGACAGTGTTCGGCGCGAAGTCCGTCCAGCTGGTGGAGCCCGCCCAGCCCGCGGCCCAGCGTCTGCACGGGGGCCAGACGCTGCAAGGCCAGCACGTCATGGTCGAAATCAATACCGTGTTCCAGCAACTGGTTTCGGTGCTCAGCCACATCGACCCGCCCAAGCTCAACGAGTCACTGGGCGCCCTCGCCCAAGCGTTCAGCGGGCGGGGCCCACAGCTTGGTCAGTCGCTGAGCGACCTGGATTCGTTCCTGGCCAAACTGGAGCCGAGCCTGCCCGCGTTCCGTCATGACTTCTCGGTCTTACCGGCGGTAGCCAACGCCTATGCCGACGCGGCACCCGACCTAGTGAAGACCGCGGCCAACGCGACCCGAATCAGCAAGACGATTGTCGATGAGCAGCACAACCTGGATGCGTTGCTGATCAGCACGATCGGATTGGCCGACATCGGCAACGACGTCCTGTCGACGAACCGCCAACCGCTGACGGACGTCATGCATCTGTTGGTGCCAACCACCGATCTGACCAATGAGTACAACCCCGCGCTTACCTGCGCTTTTGGCGGACTCGTACGCCTATCGCACGCGGCGCCACTGTCGGAACCCAGTATCAACATCTCGGCGAGTCTCGTCTGGGGTGCCGAACGTTATCGGTATCCGACGAACCTGCCCAAGGTTGCGGCGACGGGCGGTCCGCGCTGCGTGGGTCTGCCGTCGCTGCCGTTCAATACGGCTCCCCCGCAGCTGATTGCCGACATCGGCGCGGACCCGGTGGTGTACGGAAATCCGCAGCTGATGATCAATTCCGATCTGCTCAAAGAGCTGCTGTACGGACCGATCGCCGGACCGCCGCGCAACTCCGCCCAGATCGGACAACCGGGATGAGAACACGCGCCACGCTGGTCAAATTCACGATCTTCGCGATCGTGATGGCGACGCTGACCGCCTTCCTGTTCTTCATCTTCGGCCAGTACCGGACGGGTGCGACGAACGGGTATTCGGCGGTGTTCACCGATGTTTCGCGTCTCAAGCCGGGGCAGTCGGTGCGGGTCGCCGGGATCCGGGTCGGCACCGTCAACGGCGTCTCTCTGCAGCCGGACAAGAAAGTCGTGGTGAAGTTCGACGTCGACCGCAACATCGTCTTGACGGAGGGCTCCCGGGCGGCGGTCCGCTACCTGAACCTGGTGGGCGACCGCTACCTCGAACTCGTCGATGGCCCGGGCTCGACCAAGCGGCTGCCGGCCGGCGGGCAGATCCCCGTCAACCGGACGGCGCCAGCGCTAGACCTCGATCTGCTACTCGGTGGACTCAAACCCGTCACCCAAGGCCTGAATGCGCGTGACGTCAACGCGTTGACCGCGGGATTGTTACAAGTTTTCCAGGGGCAGGGCGGGACCCTCGACTCGCTGTTCGCCAAGACGACGTCGTTCTCAAACGCTCTGGCCGACAACGATCAAACCGTGCAGCAACTGATCGACAACCTCAACATCGTGATCGGCACGGTTTCCAAAGACGGCAAACAGTTCTCTGGCACGATCGATCGACTCGAGCAGCTTGTCAGCGGCCTGTCGAATGACCGCGACACGATCGGCTCCGCCATCGACGCCTTGGACAAGGGAACCGCGTCGTTGGCGGATCTGCTTGCCGAGGCCCGCCCGCCGCTGTCTGGCACAGTAGCTCAGCTGAATCGGCTGGCGCCGATTCTCGATAACGACAGGGACCGCCTCGACGGCGCACTTCAGAAGGCGCCGAAGAACTACCGCAAGCTGGTCCGGCTCGGCGTGAACGGCGCCACCATCCCGTACTACCTCTGCCAGTTCGGGATCCGCGGCACAGATCTTCAGGGCAAGACAGTGCGCGCCAACATCTATCGGTCAGATGCAGGAAGGTGCACGGAACCCTGATGCTCAAGTATCGCGGAGCTCAGCTCGTGAAGCCTGGCTTCATCGGCGTCATCCTGGCGGTGATGGTCATCCTGGTCGGCCTGTCACCCGACCGATTCATCCAATGGGCGACGATGGTCAGGTACCAGGCGCTGTTCACCGAAGCCGGCGGCCTAGCGAAGGGCAATCCGGTAATCGTGTCGGGGATGAAGGTCGGCACGGTGTCGGACGTGAAGCTGCGGCAAGGCGACGCTCTCGTGACGTTCGCGATGAAGGGCAACGTCCTGCTCGGCTCGGAAACGTCCGCCCACATCCGCACGGGCACACTGCTCGGCGAGCGCATGCTGACGGTGGAGTCCGCCGGCACCGGCACGATGCACCCGATGGCTCTCATCCCCGTCTCGCGCACCTCTTCTCCGTACTCGCTGACGGAAGCGGTCAGCGACTTCACGTCGGATACGGCCGGCACCAACACCGCCGCGCTGAATCAATCGTTGGACACGCTGGCGGCCACGCTCGACCAGATCGCACCCCAAATGGGGCCGGCCTTCGACGCGCTCACCCGGCTATCGCGAACCCTCAACAGCCGCAACAAGAACCTGGGCGAGTTATTCAAAAGCGCCAGCGATGTCACCGGGATACTCTCCGAACGCAGCATGCAGGTCAACAAGCTCATCCTCAACTCCGATTCCCTGCTCCAAGTGCTGGTCGCACGCCGGCAAGAGATCGTGGACCTGCTGGCCAACACCTCGGCAGTGGCCAAGCAGCTGACGGGCTTGGTGCACGACAACGAAAGCACCTTGGCGCCAACGCTGGAGAGGCTGAACAGGGTCCTCGCGGTCTTGGAAAAGAACCGAGACAACATCGGCAAGGCCCTTCCGGGCCTCGCCAAATTCCAGATCACGGTCGGTGAGGCCATCGCCGGTATGTACGCCTACCAGGCGTTCGTCCCGAACTTCCTTGTCCCGCAACTTTTCCAGGAGTTCTTCGACTACCTCTGGGGATTCCGCACCTTCGATACTTCAAAGGGTCCGGGCTTCCCGTCACCGGTACCTCGGGCGCTGACCCCCTGGCCGTACAACTCCATTCCGCAGTGCCCTGGCTGCACGTTGGGCGGACGGATCGGGGGATCACAATGACCTCTCGGATTCCGCGCAAGCGGCTGGCGGCCGTCACGGCGGTTGTCTTGGTCGGGCTGACAATTGCCGCCGCCGCCGTGCTGGTCCGTAATACGTTTTTCGGCCCACGAACGATCACCGCCTACTTCACCACCGCCACCGCGATCTATCCCCATGACGAGGTACGGGTCTCGGGCGTCAAGGTCGGCAGCATCAAGTCCATTGCGCCGCAAGGCACCCAGGCCAAGATGGTCCTCACGGTCGACCGCGGCGTGCCCATCCCGGCCGACGCGAAGGCCGTTATCGTCGCCCCGAATCTGGTGGCTTCCCGCTACGTCCAGCTCACGCCGGCTTACCGCGACAGTGGGCCGGTGATGCGCGACGGGGCGGTCATCGGAGTCGAACGGACCGCGGTGCCGGTTGAGTGGGACGAGGTCAAAACCCAGTTGATGCGGCTGGCAACGGATTTGGGGCCCAAGAGCGGGGTATCGGGCACGTCGGTGGGCCGATTCATCGACAGCGCCGCCAATGCGCTCGACGGCAACGGCGACAAGCTGCGCCAGACGCTCGGTCAATTGTCGGGCGTGGGCCGGATCCTCGCCAACGGCAGCGGCAACATCGTCGACATCATCAAAAACCTGCAGACCTTTGTCGGCGCCCTGCGCGACAGCAACGTCCAGCTCGTGCAGTTCAATGACCGCCTGGCCACGCTCACCAGTGTGGTCAATGACAGCAAATCCGAACTGGACGCGGCTCTGACCGATCTGTCGACGGCGGTCGGCGAGGTGCAGCGATTCATCGCCGGGACTCGCAACCAGACCAGCGAGCAAATCGCCAGGCTGGCCGATGTCACGCAGAACCTGGTCGATCACCACATGGCCCTGGAAAACATTCTGCACGCGGCGCCGAACGCGTTCGGCAACTTCTTCAACGACTACAACGCCGACACCGGAACCATCATCGGAGGATTCGGGCTCATGAATGCGGCGAATCCGACATGGGGCGGTCAGGTTCTGCTGTCCGTACCGGGCTGCACGCAAATCGGCGCCATCGAGAACATCACGGCGGTCGAATCCGGCAAGCTGTGCTCGCTGTTCCTCGGACCCGGACTGCGGCAGACCAACTGGAATAACTCTCCCATTCCCATCAACCCGTTCCTACACAAGTCGATTGACCCGTCCAAGGTTCTCTACACCGAACAGCGCCTGGCGCCCGGCGGCGAGGGTCCGAAACCCGGACCGCCCGAGATCCCGCCCGCGGTGTCGGCCTACACCGGGCTGCCGGGCGATCCGGTCGGCCCCCCGGGGGCGGTGCCGCCGGAGCGGATACCGGGCGCGGCGATGCCGCTGCCGCCCCCGCCTTCGACACCGCCACCACCGCCGGCGCCCAGCGTGTCGGGCATGCTGCTGCCAGACGGAGGGCCACAACAATGAGCGCATGGGTTGCGGCCAAGCGGGTATTCGCCACCGGCTGTTGCGTGGTGGTGACGGCCACGGGATGCGCATTCCACGGCCTGAATTCGCTACCGCTGCCCGGCGCGGTCGGACGCGGGCCAGGGGCCAACATCTACCACGTCGAACTCCCGAATGTCGGTACGATGGAGTCGAATTCGCCGGTGATGATCGATGACGTCGTCGTCGGAAGTGTCGGTGCGATGAAGGTGCAAGGCTGGCACGCGGACGTCGAGATCTCGGTCAAGCGCGATGTGGTGGTCCCAGCCAATGTGGTAGCCACCGTCGGTCAGACGAGCCTGCTGGGCTCGATGCATGTGGAGCTCAATACTCCGCCGGGTCAGCAGGGAAGCGGACGGCTGCAGCCGGGCGCCACCATCCCGCTGAGTCGGTCATCGGCCTACCCGTCGACCGAGCAGACGCTGTCGTCGCTGGGCGCGGTCGTCAACGGCGGTGGACTGGGACAGATCGGGGAGGTCATCCACAACTTCTCGGCCGCCCTGTCCGGGCACGAGGGCGCCGTGCGTGATCTGATTACCCGCCTGGACACATTCGTCGGGACTTTGGACGACCAGCGCGACGACATCGTCGCCTCCATCCAGGCGCTGAATCGGCTGTCGGCAACGTTCGCCGACCAACGCGACGTTCTTACCGATGCGCTGCGTAAAATACCGCCGGCGCTCGAGGTGTTGACCAGGGAGCGGCCTCGTCTGACGGCCGCCCTGGACCACCTCCGTGTGTTCAGCAACACCGCCAACAGACTGGTCAACGATGCCCAGGCCGATCTGGTCACGAACCTCAAAAACCTGGAGCCGACCATCAAGGCGCTCGCCGACGTCGGACCGGAGTTCGGCGCTGCCATCGCGGGGTCGTTCGTGTTCCCGTTCACGCAGAACTTTGTCGACCGAGCGGTCCGAGGCGACTTCTTCAACCTGCATTTCGACTTCGACCTGACGATTCCCCGGCTTAAGCGAGGACTGATGCTGGGGACGCACTGGGGACAGCTGGATATGCCCGAGCCGCCGGTGCCCGGGGACCCGTATCGCCTGAATTACACACTCGATCCGCTGCATAACCCGCTACGGCCGCCGTGGATCGATCCCAATGCCTTACCGCTGCCCCCGCCACCGCCGGGTGCGGTACCGGGACCGGGGCTGGGGAATTATGGACCGCTGCCCGGACCTCCGCCGGCTGCGGCCTCGCCGCCCGACGCGGGTCCTGGTCAGACGCCGGCGCCCGCAGAGGCGCCTGGAACGGGAGCCGGTGGATAGATGCTGACGCGCTTCGTTCGGATCCAGCTGGCGATCTTCGCGATCGCCGGGACCATTGGCGTGATCGCGATGGTCCTGTTCTACATCCAAGCGCCGACGCTACTGGGCATCGGTCGGATGACGGTGACGCTGGAGCTGCCGGCCACCGGCGGCCTGTATCGGTTCTCCAACGTGACCTATCGTGGAGTTCAGCTCGGCAAGGTCACCGCCGTGGGTTTGACGCCGAACGGCGCCAAAGCGACGCTGTCGCTTAGCACTTCACCCAAGGTCCCGGCGGACTTGACCGCCGAGGTGCTCAGTGTCTCCGCGGTGGGTGAACAGTACGTGGACCTTCGGCCCAGAAACGACTCGCCGCCCTACCTGCACGACGGCTCGGTTATTGCCATGCGCGACACGACAATTCCGCAACCGGTCGCCCCAATGCTCGAGCAGGTCAATGCGTTGGTCCAGAGCATCCCGAAGACCAAACTCGGCCAATTACTCGACGAGTCATTCCAGGGCTTCAACGGTTCCGGTTACGACCTGGGGTCACTGCTCGACTCGTCACAGACGTTGTCCCGCGACGCCAACGGCGTGGTCGATCGCACCCGGGCCCTCACCGAAGACACCGGGCCGCTGCTGGACAGCCAGGCGCGCACCCTCGATTCGATAAGAACGTGGGCGCGTAGCTTCGCAGGCATTTCGGATACGTTGGTGACCAACGATTCTCACTTCCGCACCATCCTGCAAACGGGTCCGGAGACTGCGAACGAAGCATCCCGGCTTTTCGAACAAATCAAACCGACGCTGCCGGTGTTGCTTGCCAACCTCACCACCATCGGCCAGATCGGCGTCACCTACCATCCCTCGCTCGAGCAGCTGCTCGTATTGCTTCCGTCGGGCGTGGCAATCGAGCAGGCCGCTGCGGGTGAGAACCACCCCGACGGTAGGGCTTACGGTGACTTCGCAGCCACGGTCGAGGATCCACCCATCTGCACGGTCGGCTTCATGCCGCCCAACACATGGCGATCCCCGGACGACCTCACCGACATCGACACACCGGACGGGTTGTATTGCAAACTCCCGCAGGATTCACCGATCGCGGTTCGCGGCGCCCGCAACTACCCCTGCATGGGTCACCCGGGTAAGCGGGCGCCGACCGTCGAAATCTGTAACAGCGACAAGCCGTTCATGCCGTTGGCGATGCGCCAGCACGCCCTCGGTCCCTATCCGCTGGATCCGAATCTACTATCCCAGGGCGTCCCGCCCGATGACCGGATCACCACCAACGACAGGATTTTCGGCCCAGTCGAGGGAACGCCGCTGCCGCCTGGGGCCGTACCGCGCGGCTCACCCGCGGGGCCCCGGGGCGAAAATCCCCCACCGGGCACGGTGGGAGCTGCTGTACCGCCCGTGCCGTCGTCCGGACCCCTTGCGCTGGCGCCCATGTCGAGAATGTCGGCGGAGCTTCCGCCCATCGCGCCACTCGACGTCCCTGCGCCGGGAGAGCTTCCCGCACCGCCCGCCGCGCCAGCACCGCCTTTGGCCCCGCCCGTTCCTTCCGATCCGGCACCGGCAGACACAGCTGGCGGCGGAGGACCCCAGGCTGCGCCAAGCTCGTTCGGAGCCAACGCATCCAAACCCGCGCCCTCGGTCGTGGTGGCAAAGTACGATCCGCGCACCGGTCGTTATATCGGCCCGGACGGGAAGCTGTATCAGCAGTCGGACCTCGTTGCTCCGAAAGCGCCCAGGACGTGGAAGGACATGCTCCCCACCTGAATTCGCCCCGACATGAAGCGGTCGGCAGGGCCGGCCTGCGGCTACGACCGCCCGGTCAGGAGAGCTGGTCCAGGCGCAACGGCATCGTGATATCAAGCCAATTGTTCTGCCCGCAGGCGCCGCTTGGGCCGACCGTCTTGTCCTTGCCCGAGAAGACGCGCGACCCGAGTTGGAATCCACCATTGTCATTCACCGGATAGAAAAAGAAGGCCTGCATCCCGGAAAACGCGGTACCGTCTTCGCACCGCTCCCAGTTCGGCACTTCGTGTTTCACCTTCCACATCTGGCCATCATTCATATACATGGGCGCGCTCCAGCCCTGGTCGCTCGTGACCGTGCCATGGCATTCCTGGGTGGTTTCGCACGTCGAGTTGATGGTCCACACTTGGTAGACCGTCGGTTCGCCGAAGTACTGGTCATTTCTCTGGGCCCAGTCGCCGATGGACGTGGCACGGTAAGTCCCGTTGATCGCCACGTCTTCCTTGGTTATAGCCTTGGCCGTGGATGCAGTGCTCAGACCGCCGAAGGCGGTGAGAGCCACCAGCGTTGCAGTGCTGAGTGTTTTGGCTGGACGCATCGGCTGCTCCTCGAACCGGGTAATCCGAGAGTGCCTGTGGCACCTTTTCGCCGTCGGTTGCGGCGCTCTTGAGCGATGACGTTACACCGCTTCGGGCCGCCGGTTAACGGTTAGGGCAAGATCAGCCGCGCTTATCCGGAGGGGTCGAATTTCGCGATCAGCCAGGAGCCGTTGACTTTCGACAGCGTGACCAGGACGCTGCTCTGCGTGTTCTCAGGATCCTTCTTTTGCTCGCTTTTCGTCGTCTGGTTGACGAAAACCAGCACGACGGCCGAATCGGGATGCAATTCCGAGACCGCGGCCCGAATCACCTTGGCAGACGCCGTCAGCTGTCCCTTCTGCGCCGTCGGCGCGACGACATCGTCGCTGAATTTGCTGTAATACCGTAGAAGGTCACCGGTGAGATGTGACTTCGCGTTGGTGAAATCGCGGTTCAAATGGTCATAGGAATACGACAACACGGCCACGGCGCCATCTGACGCTGCCTGGATCGCCCGGTGCGCCGCCACATCGTCGACCTGCTGATCCGGCCGGTACACGATGAAGTACACGCCGCCAGCGACTCCCAGTGCGGCAATAACCAACGTTGTCGCGACGATCGAACGCCAACTCGCCGCATACCGGCGGGCGCGGCGCCCGATCTCGGCCAGCCGGTGCAAGCGCGCCGGTCCCACTCCAGCGCGCGCCAGTTCGTCCTCGCCGTCGGGCGAAGTATGGGCGCCGTCAATCGCCTTTCCGGTCCCGTCCGGCGGCGAGCCGGGTTCGACAGTCATCGCACGAATTCAACTTTCGACATCTTGAGCTGGCCGCCGTCGCGGTCCATATTGACGCTGAGCCGAAACAGGGCGGGCGGCGGTTTGGCGGTATCTGGCCCAATGGGATCGGTTTTCGCCGCCACAAGCACGACTCCGGAATTGTCGCTAAACGACTGGACGGCGACGGCTTCGATGGTGACCTTGGCGCCGACCTTAGTCTCCTCGGCCCTCTTGACCATCAGGGCCGACAGCACGGAGAGCTGGTCCTTTTGGTCGCCCGTGGAGGCATCGATGGCGCGCTGGACACTCTCCTTGGCGCGATCGGGGTCAATCGACATGAAGGCCGTAATCCCTTGCCGGGCGGCTGCACTGAACTCCGCGGCGAGTTGGCGATTATGCAACGCGGTGTGATGCTGCCACAGCATGTAGCCGCTCGCGGCGAGAGAAGTGGAGAAGAGAACGATGCCGATGCCGGCGGCTACAGTCTTCCGCCCTGGGCGCCTTAGCCACCGTGGCCGCCTGGGGCGTCGCGGCAAACGTAGCCGTTTCCGGGTGGACGTCGCCGATCGCTGCTCGACGTCGTGGGCGTCGTCCTCCGCGCCCCCGGATTCGGCTGCCCCGAGCAGGCTTTCCAGGCGCGCCCGAGCCGCCGCGGCCCGCGCTTCGGCGTTGGCAACTTCGTCTTCTTCCGGATGCTCTCCGGATGCGGCCGCTACGTCGCCGCTCTCAGCCCCTGCGTTTGACTGCGGTTCGTCGGGATCGGTCGCATCCCTCGGGTCACCACAATCGTCGGTGTCGGGTCCCACCGGATCGTGCACGGGGAGGAAGCTTATCACTCCGACCTGGGGTCAACGCCGTCACCGGGCGGCTGGGTTGTGCCCCTGACATGCGGAACTGCTCCCCCCGGGAGGCGCGCGGAGCGGCGTTCGAGACGGCCCGGCGCCGCCCCCGGTCGCCCGAGTTGATCTCTCCAAGCAGGAGAATTTTCTTTTCGGGTGTGGCAAAGTAATTGGGTGCGATTCATCGTGGCGATGGCGGCCGCGTTGGTCGGCGCCCGCGTGCTGGCGGCGCCGCCATCCTTTGCGGGGCCAACGGTCTGCGACTACCCCGCCTGCACCCCGGGGATCATGCCCCACCAGGTTCTAGGTGCGCCTTGCGAAAACACCACCTACTACGCCTTCGGTGTCGCCGATGGATACGTGTCGTTCGCCTCGGAGCCCGGACGGCTGATGTTCTGCGGTTCACCTAGGAGGTACCAGCCCCGATGGTTCCGCTCACCTCCGATGGCGGGGGTCAAGGATGAGAACGCAAACTGCCAGAACTACCTGAACTACGTCGCGCAGGCACCTGACGGTCTATTCCTGATCTGTATCGCTCACGACGGCATAGCGAGTTGGGTCCGCGCCGACACCTAGCCACAGCGTTTCGGGTCAGCCTGGCCCGCCCCGGGGCAGACCGAGCAGGCGCCGGCTCAAATCGGTGACCCTGTCGAGCAACGTCTCGTCGTCGATGTCGGCAACCAGCGGATGCATGACGGCGGTGCTGAGCGCGCCGGAGAACATGGCCGCCTCGATCCGCCCGTCCAGGCCCGCATCACTCAGCAGCACGCTGTACAGCCGGTCCATGAAGACCTGAAAGGGCCTGTGCTCGGCCAGCAATCGGACGACGACGGGATCGAATTGCAGCGTGCGCACCAACCGGCGGTCGCGCACGGCCATCTCAATCACGCTGACCAGCAAGGCATCTCGCGCTTGCGGACCGTCGCCGTAGGCCTCGGCCTCCTCGAGCGCCGGCTCGAGCCGGCCGAGCTCGCGCTCGGTCACAGCGATGACGATCTGCTCCTTGGTCCGGAATTGATGGTAGACAGCGGCTTTGGTGATGCCGACGGCGTCGGCGATCATCTGCAGCGACGTACCGCTGACGCCGTGAGTGGCGAACAGATCCAGCGCGGCATCGAGTACCCGCGTCCTGGCCGGGCTGTGCTCGATCAGCCAGAATTGCTCAGCGGTAACTGGTCGCCGTGCTGTTCCCACGCACCGAGACTAGACGATGCTATTGACTCCAAGCTAGCCGATCGGCTAGCTTCGCTGACTAGCCGTGTGTGCAGCCGATTTCGGGAGGGGTGCTGATGTCCGACGCCGACGGGGAGGATGCACCGGGCCGGGGGACGACGCGGGCCGCGCCGCGGCGGACCGACGGTGAGCTGATCCTGCTGTGGACGCTGCCCGCGGCCCTGATCCTCTGGATCGCGGCGTTCTTTCTCTTCCCGGGTTTCAACCCGCCGATGTCGCCGTCGATGCCCGCGGAACAGGTCGCCGCGTTCTACCGCGATCCGGCCCACCTGCCGGAGATCCGGTACAGCATGATCGTGTTCAACTGGTTCGGCGTATGCCTGGTCCCGATCCTGGCCCTGATCGTGCTGCAGATCCGCAGGATGGCGCACCGGACGCCGATCTTCTCCTACGCGATGCTGGGTTGCGCGGCCGGCGGCCCGACCCTCTTCCTCGTCGCCAACGTCTGCTGGTTACTGGCCGCCTTTCGGCCGGAGCGCAGTCCCGCGCTGACCCAGCTGCTCAACGACCTCGGCTGGATCACCTTCACGATCCTGGTTCCTTTCCTGATCGGCCAGAGCGTGATCCTCGCCCTGGCAATCTATTTCGATGATCAGCCGCGCCCGGTGTTCGGCCGCTGGGTGGCTTACTTCAACCTTCTCGTGGCCGCCGCATTGGTGCCCGCCGCGTTCGTCGGCGTTTCGCTGACCGGGCCGCTGGCGTGGGACGGCTTTCTGTCGTTCTGGGTGAAGAACACCGCGATCGCCGTCTGGATCGTCGTAATGGGCGTCGTCCTGGCGCGCGCCGTTTATCGCGAGCGCGTCGAGAACCTCGGGCGCTCAGGCGAACTGGTTGACGCGTGAGCGCGGTGACCACATCGCCGACATCCGCCGCCCCACCCCCCACGGGGTCGCTGCCCCGGCGGATCCGCTGGCACATCAGGCATAACCCCAAGCGAGAACTGTGGCTGGCGTGGGGCTTCCTGATGGTGTTCTACACGCTCTTCTTCCCGATGTTCTTCATCGTGGCGCAGGTCCAGCCCCCGCCGGAGCCCACCTGGGATCTCGCCACGCAGGCGCACTGGTTCTCCGAGCGCCACCTAGGGATACCCGTCGGCTTCGGCGTCATCTTCGCGATCAGCGGCATGATCGCGTTCAACAATGCGATCATCGCCTACTCGATGCGGCGCATGTCGGTCAGCCGCGCCTTCGCGTATTCGTATCTGCTCATCTATTCGCTCAGCGCGGTTCCCGGCATGCTGCTGCTCAACATCGCGCTGATCGTCGGCACCCTGCGACCCGAGCGCGACCCCGAGGCGATCGGCTGGCTGTACGACTTCGCCTTCTTGTCTTTTGACGGCACCATGGGGGTGTTCCTGATCGGCTCGCTGATCTGGATGCTCGCCATCCTGCTCGACAAGAATCGGGTGTTCCCCAAGTGGTTCGGGTATTTGAACCTGTGCAACGCACTGACCGAGGTGGTGGTTGCGCCGTGCTGGATCTTCCGGCGTGGCGTGTTCGCGTGGGACGGCGAGATCGCCTGGTGGCTGGACATGGTCGTATTCGGCTTCTACCAAGTAACTTTCATCGTCATGCTGTTCCAAATGATCCGCCGCGAAGACTTCGGCACCGGGCCACTGCCCGAGCTGGCGGCAAGAGAGGCAGCCGCCTGATGACCGAGACGGCCGACGAGAACCGACGGGCCAGATTCGTGCCCGGTCAACCCGACATGTGGGCCTTCGTGCTGTTCGAGACCCTAGTCTTCACCGCGTATTTCGGCTTCTACCTGTTCTCCCGAGCTCGCAACCCCGAACTGTTCCTGCAGTCGCAGGCGCACCTCGACCTGCGCATCGGGGTATTCAACACCCTTGTCCTGCTGCTGAGCTCGTGGTCGGTGGCGCGGTGTGTCCAGTCCGCCCGCGCCGGCGCCTACCCGGCGGCACTGCGGGACGCCTTCATCACGGCCGGGTTCGCGGTGCTCTTCCTGCTCGGCAAGGTTTTCGAATGGGCCCGGTTGGTCCGCATGGGAAATGGCCTGGGCAGTAACGACTTTTTCACCTACTACTTCTTCCTCACCGGCATCCACTTCGTGCACCTGCTGATCGGTTTCGTCGCCCTCGGCGTCATCGTCTACCAACTTCGCCTCAAGGCGCGAAAAGCCCACGAGTCGAAGGAGTCTCAGCAGCTCGTCGAAACCTGCGCCACCTATTGGCACACCGTCGACTTCTTGTGGGTGCTCATCTTCGCGCTGCTCTACGTGGTGAGGTGATCGGAATCAAATTCAACAAACGGCTGCTGGTGGTGTGGCTGATGCTGGCGTCGCTGACGCTGGCCTATCTGTGGATAGACCATTCCGCCGGCGGATCGCTGAGATCCAGCGCGGTGGTCACGTCGAGCGTCATCGTGATCGCACTTGTCAAAGTGCGCATCATTTTTCGCGAGTTCATGGAGGTCCGCAACGCTCCGGTGGTGCTGTGCCGGCTGACCGACGCGTGGGTTGCGGTGATGGCCGCCGCGATGCTCGGCTGCTATTTCGTCGGCTTGAACCTCTGAGTCAGCCCGCGACCGCCACCGCGTCCGCGGTGGTGAACCTCAGGTGCAGTTCGCTCAGGCCGCGCAAGATGTACGTCGGCTCGTAGGTGTAGCGACGGTCGGCGCTCGGCCCGTGGTGGGCTTCGTCGATCTCGATGTGCGACATCCGGTCCAGCAGACGCTCGATCGAGACGCGGCCCTCCACTCGGGCGAGCGGTCCGCCGGGGCAGGAATGCACGCCGCGGGCGAACGCCATGTGCTCGCGCACGTTGCGCCGGTGCAGGTCGAATTCGTGCGGGTTGGAGAACCGGCGCGGGTCGCGGTTGGCCGCCCCCGGCAGCACCATGACGACCGTGCCGGCCGGAATGTCGACTCCGCCAACGGTGGTGGCCCTTCTGGCCAGCCGGGAGTCGCTCTTGACCGGGCTGTCCATCCGCAGCGATTCCTCGATGAACCCGGGGATGAGGCTGCGGTCGTCACGCAGCTCCTGCTGGATGTCCGGCCGGTCGCCGAGCACCTGCAGCGCCGCGCTGAGCAGCTTGGCCGTGGTTTCCTGGCCGGCGGCGAAGAGGAACGTCGCCGAGCGGACGACTTCGATCACGGGCGGCGTCGAGCCGTCGGGGTACTTCGCCGACGCCAACGAGGTCAGGACGTCGTTGCGCGGCTCGCGCCGCCGATCCTCGATGTAGTCGCAGAACTTCTCGTCGAGCCACTCCAGCGGGTTGATACCGACCGACTCGTGGTCCAGCGCTCCCACCCGGGCCTCGGGGCGATCGGCACCCAACACGCTGCGGAACTCCTTGTGGTCGGATTCCGGCACGCCCAGCAGGTCGGCGATCACCAAGGTGGCGAACGGCTTTGAGTATTCGGCGATGAATTCGCATTCGCCGTTGTCCAGGAATTCGTCGAGCTGCCGGTCAGCCAGGCGCCACATGAACTCCTCGTTGTGCTTCAGCCGGCTTGGGGTCAGCAGCTTCGCCAGCACCGACCGGGCCTTGGTGTGGTCCGGCGGATCCATGGTGACCATGTGCTCGAACATGGGGAAGGAGCTGCGGTGCGCGTCGATCTGGTGGCTGATGTCGTCGCCTTCGGGCGTGAAGGGGAGCGGCGGGAAGGGCCCGCCGAGCGCGACGATGTTGGAGAACGTCTCCGGGTCCTTGTAGATCTCGCAGGCCTCGTCGTACCCGGTGACCGCGACGACGCCGTAATGGGGCAGCCGCAAGACCGGGTTTTGACTGCGCAGGTAGTCGAAATAGGGGTGCGGGTCGGGGACGAGAGACGGATCGGTGAAGAAGTCGATCGACTCGTAGTTACTCATCGGATTGCGTCTCCCTGGGCTGGGTTACCGGTCATGTTCGGCGGCAGGAAGTGGCGCCGCGGTGATTCCGAGATCGAAAATCTGCTGAGCACCTGCTTAGCATGGCGGTAATGTCAGGGTCAAGGTCGGGGCCGGCGCGCCACGATACGATCCGAGTGGTCGGCACGGGATGGCACACAGTACGGAGCGGGGACATGACATCTGCCTCTTCCGGGGCCCGCAGGATCGGGGCACCGGACGCGAAAAATCGCGGCCTGTTGCTCGATGCCGCCGAGCAGCTGATGCTCGAGGAGGGCTATGCCGCGGTGACGTCGCGACGCCTGGCGAGCAAGGCGGGGCTGAAACCTCAGCTCGTGCACTACTACTTCCGCACCATGGAGGAGTTGTTCGTCGAGGTCTTCCGCCGCCGCGCCGAGGAGGGCCTCGAAGTGCAGGCCCGAGCGCTGCGGTCGGACCAGCCATTGTGGGCGCTTTGGCGGTTCGGCACCGATCCGGGGTTCACCCGGATTTCGATGGAGTTCATGGCGCTGGCCAATCATCGCAAAGACATGCGGGCCGAAATCGCTTACTACGCCGAACGTTTTCGCGACGAGCAGCGCAAGACGGTGGCCGCCGCGTTACAGCGCTACGGTGCGGAGAACGAAGATGTGCCGGCGGTGGTCTGGACGGTGCTGATGACCAGCTTGTCGCGAATGCTGGTGCTCGAGCAGGCGATCGGCATGTCCGGCGGTCACGCCGAGACCGTGGCGTTGGTCGAGGAATACCTCCGCCGCCTGGAAGGCGACCCGCGACCCATCGAAGGTGTCCCGCCGACCTGGGTGGTTCACCAGTTGCGCAGTGAGCAGAGCACGCCTTTGGGGCCGTCTTTGGATACGACGACCGCTCCGTCCACCGCCAGATCACAGTGAAGCCCAGGCGTGCCGGGCTCGGTGCCCGTGCTCGCCACGACCATCGCGTAGTCATCGGGGTTCGACATGTCCAGATCGAAGCTCCACGGTTTGCCCGGGCCGAGATCAACGTCGACGTGCGGTGTGAACGAGTAGGGGTTGTGGCTGTAGTCGGAGAACTTCTCCGGCTGGTGGTCCAGGTAATAGATGTCGGTGTAGATCGGATTCTGCGCCGTGACGGTGTATCTCACGTGGTGCATCACCGGGTCGGCCAGGGCGTGGCCGGCGCTCACGACCGAACCGGTCGCAGCGGCCAGCAACGCCGACAGGGTCGCGGCGCCCACGCCCAACCGTCTGCCCGTCATCTCGCTCCTCCGACGGCCCGTGGCGCACTTGCGGTGCGGTTCATCACCCGCTCTGCGGCCCGCCAATGCGCGTCGGCAACCCACAGCCGTGCAAAGGATGCTATCGCTTCGTCCGCCGAAACCCCGCTGATTACGCGCTTTATCTCGACCCCCGGATGGCGGGCCAGCGACCTGGCAACCGACTGCCAACCCTGGTCGAACGAGGCGCGGGGCAGCACCCGGTCCACCAGGCCCACCCGCTCGGCCTCCTGTGCGGTGAGGGCGGTTCCGGTGCCGGCCAGCAGCAGCGCCCGGCTCTTCCCGACGAGCGCGGCCAGCCGCTCGGCGCCGCCCCAGGCCGGCATGATCGCGAGTTCCACCTGGTTGAAGGCGATCTTGATGTCGTCGGCCGCCAGCCGGATGTCGGCCGCGACGGCGACCTCGGCGCCACCGCCGAAGGCGTGGCCGTTCAGCGCGGCGATCACCGGCGCGGGGAAGCTGGCCAGCTGATCGCAGATCGCGCGCATCCGCTTGGCCATCGCCGCGGCATCCTCCTCGGTGCGCAGCGCGCGCAACTCCTTGAGATCGCCGCCGGATACAAAGGCCCGATCGCCCGCGCCCTTGATCACCAGGGTCCTGGCGCCCGCCGCCGCGTCCAGCGCCTTCTCCAGCTGCTGCATGGTGTCCAGCGCGATCGCATTGCGCGCGTGCGGCCGATCGATGGTCAGCACCGCCAACCCGTCATCGATCTCCAGGTCCACCATGCGTTATTGCTCCTTGGACGAGAACGGACGATATTGGCATTCTCCCGGTGCGAGAATAACATCGTCGCTGCAGGCCGAAGAGCTATCGGCAGCGAAGATAGGAGTGCCGGGTGCCGGACCGAAGGACGGCCGCGGTTGTCGCGGCACTCGCCGTCGCGCTGCTTGGGGCGTGCTCCTCGCGACCACCATCCCAGATCGCCAGCACGGCGTCGGTGACCATCGACGGCAACGATCGGAATTTCCACATCGTCAAGTGCGGCCAGTTGGAGTGGACCCGGACGATCGACATCGGCGGCGACTTTGCCGGGGCCAAGGTCGTCATCGACGAGAGCGGGCAACAGCCCGCAGCCACGTCCGTACACATCCGAAACCTGGGCGGGTTCAGCGGGATGTACTCCCGGGGCGGCGACGGCACCGCCGATACGAGCATGAGTGGCGGCAAGTACACCATCAGCGGCACCGCCAACGGCTACAAGACCGACAAACCCGGTGAACCAGCCAGCGCGCCGTTCAAAATCGTCGTGACGTGCTGACGACGTAGAACCCGATTTCAGGGGGCGCGTTGCGGTCGGGCGCCCGTAGAGAATACAATTCTCAAAAATCGCGAAGGAGGATCTCATGGGCCAGTTGTCGCACCGGGAGGACGTCCCGTTTCCGATCTTTGACGCGGACAACCACCTCTACGAGCCGCCGGAGGCGCTGACCAAATTCCTGCCCAAGGAGTACAAGGACTACGTCCAGTACGTCCAGATCAACGGGCGGACGAAGATCGCGATCCGCGGCCACATCAGCAACTACATCCCCAATCCGACCTTCGAGGTTGTCGCCCGGCCGGGTGCCTGGGAGGAGTACTTCAAGTACGGCAACCCCGAGGGCAAGAGCAAGCGCGAGCTGTTCGGCGAGCCGATGCGCGCGATCCCGGCGTTCTTCGAGCCCGGCCCGCGCCTGGAGAAGATGAACGAGCTGGGTCTGGACCGCACCCTGATGTTCCCGACGCTGGCCAGCCTGCTCGAGGAGCGGTTGCGCGACGACCCGGTCGCCATCCACGTCCTGATCCACGCGCTGAACGAGTGGCTCGACGAGGTCTGGGGCTTCAACTACCAGAACCGCATCTTCACCACCCCGGTCATCACCCTGCCGATCGTCGAGAAGGCGATCGAGGAGCTGGAGTGGGCCGTCAAGCGCGGTGCGCGTTGCATCCTGATCCGCCCGGCGCCGGTTCCCGGCTTCCGCGGCCCCCGGTCGTTCGCCGTGCCCGAGTTCGACCCGTTCTGGGAGCGGGTCGTCGAGCACGACGTGCTGGTCGGCATGCACTCGTCCGACAGCGGCTACTCCCGCTACACCTCGGAGTGGGACGGTGCCGAGCAGGAGATGCTCCCGTTCCAGACCAACGCGATGGGCATCCTCAACGAGTGGCGGCCGATCCAGGATGCGGTGGGGTCGTGGGTGATTCACGGCGCGCTCTACCGGCACCCCAAGCTGAAGGTCGCGATCGTCGAGGCGGGCTCGAAGTGGATGACCCCGCTGTTGGACGGTCTGACCGAGGTCTTCCGAAAGGCCCCGGAAGCCTTCCCGAGCGACCCCGTCGAGATGGTCAAGAACCGGATCCACGTGAGCCCGTTCTTCGAGGACGGCATCGACGACCTGATCAACCTCGTCGGCGTGGATCAGGTGCTGTACGGCTCGGACTGGCCGCACCCCGAGGGACTGGCCGAGCCGACCTTCTACGTCAACGCGTTGTCCCACCTGTCCACCGACGACCAGGCAAAGATCATGGGCGGCAACCTCGGTCGGCTCGTCACGGTGTGACAGGCCGGCCAAATCAGGTATGGCAGACCATCCCCGAGATGGTCTTGAGCGCGGCGGACCGCTTCGGCGACGCGGAGGCGGCCGTCGACGGTCCGCTGCGCTTCACTTTCACCGAGCTCGTCGAGCGGATTCGTTGTGCCGCGGGCGCATTCGCGGACCTCGGCGTCGGCAAGGGTGACCGGGTCGCCGTTTGGGCGCCGAACTCCGTCGAGTGGATCATCGCGGCCTTCGGGCTGCTCACCGCCGGCGGTGTGCTGGTGCCGGTCAATACCCGGTTCAAGACGGAAGAGGCCGGCGACATCATCGCCCGCAGCGGCGCGAAGGCCGTCCTGGTGCAGAAGGGCTTTTTGGGCCAGGACTACACCGTGCCCGCCGGGACGCCGGTCATCGATCTGAAATCCGACTTCCTTTCCAGCGGTTCGCCGTTCGAGCGGGCGGTGAGCGGGACCGACATCTGCGACATCATCTTCACCTCGGGCACGACCGGTCGCCCCAAGGGCGCGATGATGAATCACCGCCAGACGCTGCGCATGTACTCCGAATGGGCGACGCTCGCGGATCTGCGCGAGGGTGACCGCTACCTACAGATCAACCCGTACTTCCACACGTTCGGCCTTAAGGCGGGACTCGTCACCTCCTTCCTGCGCGGTGCGACGATGCTGCCGGTCGCGGTCTTCGACGTCGACACAGTGGTGGATCTCATTGACCGCGAACGCATCACGATGCTGCCCGGCCCGCCGACGCTGTATCACTCGCTGCTGACGGTGCGTGACAAGGCCAGGCTGTCGACGTTACGGGCCGGCGTGACCGGCGCCGCCGACATTCCCGTCGAACTGGTGCGCCGCATCCACGGCGAACTGCCCTTCCAGACGCTGATGACCGGCTACGGGCTGACCGAGGCCGGCAACGTCACCCTGTCCCGGCCCGGCGACTCGTTCGAGGACGTGGCCACCACGGCGGGCCTGCCGTGCGACGGGGTCGAGGTGCGCATCGCCGACGACGGCGAGGTGCTGGTTCGCGGCTACGGGGTTATGCAGGGCTACCTCGACGACCCCGAGGGCACCGCCGCGGCGATCGACCCCGACGGCTGGTTGCACACCGGCGATCTGGGCCGCCTCGATGCCGCCGGCCGGCTGCGGATCGACGGCCGCAAGAAGGACATGTTCATCGTCGGCGGGTTCAACGCCTACCCGGCGGAGATCGAGGGCTACCTGCTTCAGCATCCGGCGGTGGCGCAAGCCGCTGTCATCGGGGTCCCCGACGACCGCCTCGGCCAGGTCGGCAAAGCATTCGTGGTGGCGAAAAGCCAGGTCTCCGAGGAGGACCTGCTGCTATGGTGCCGAGAGCGGATGGCTGGATTCAAGGCGCCGAGATCCATCGCGTTCCTCGACCAGCTGCCGCTCAACGCCACCGGAAAAGTGATGAAGGACCAACTCCGTTGACTGACGGCGACATTCATTCGATGGTGATCGCGTCGGACTATCGCGTTCCCGATCCCAGCCGGGTATGGCCGCTGCTCGAGCGCCGCAAGGGGGCCTTGGCCGACATCGGCGCCCACCACGTGCTCGTCTACACCTCGACGCATGACTACGGCCGCGTGCTGGTGATGATCGGAGTGCACAGCCGCGAGCCGATCGTGGAACTGCTGCGCTCCCGGGTCTTCTTCGACTGGTTCGACGCGGCGGGCGTCGACGACATTCCCGCGGTCTTCGCCGGCGAGATCGTCCACCGATTCGTCCCGGCGCCCACGGCCAGCCCCGAGGCACCCGGCGTCGTGGTTGCCACCATCGCCTCGGTTCACGACGTGTCGGCGCTGACCGCCGAAGTCGCCTCGGCCACAGACAGATTCGTAGCGGCCGGCATCCGCAAGACCTGGATCTTCCAAGCCTTCGACGATGAGCACGAGGTGCTGATCATGTCGGAGTTGGGGGACGAAGAGAGTGCGCAGCGGTGGATCGAGCATCCGGACGCCGCGGCCGAGTGGATGTCCGGTGCCGGGGTGGGGCCCTATCCGCCGATTTTCGTCGGCCAATTCACCAACATGATGCGCATCGAGGCGGACTGAGCGGCCACCTGGATGTTCGTCTGCCTGTGTAACGGAGTCACCAGCCAAACGGTGGCCGAGGTGGTAGAGGCCGGGGCCTGCACGACCAAGGACGTCGCCCGGGCCTGCGGGGCGGGCGCCGACTGCGGGCGCTGCCGGCGAACCGTGCAGGCGATACTGCGATCGTCCGATCCGAACGGCGCACCCAGCAGATCCTGACGCGGCGGCCTCAGCGGCGAACGCTGCCGTCCGGTGACATCGGCTGGACGAGTTCGACTAGCAGCGGCGGGATTTCGAGCCGCGGCAAGACCACCTCGACGAGCACCATCCGGTCCTGGTGCAGCGCGGCGGCGGTCAGGGCGTCATCGAGCTCACCGAAGGTCCGCACCCGGAACGCCAGGTGGTCGGCGACGCCCAGCGCGTTCGGGATGTCCGTCCACCTCCAATTGACAATGTCGTTGTAGGGCGCCGACTCTCCGTGGATCGCGCGCTCGACGGTGTACCCGTCGTTGTTGACCACCACGATGACCGGGGACAGCCCCTCACGCGAGAAGTTGCCGAGTTCCTGGACCGTCAGTTGCGCCGCGCCGTCGCCGATCAGCAACACCGTCCGTCGCTCCGGATGCGCCACCCCGGCCCCGAGCGCCGCGGGCAGCGTGTAACCGATTGAGCCCCAAAGCGGTTGACCGATGAAGGTCACGCCCTGGGGCAGGCGGTGGTCGGCCATGCCGTAGAACGAGGTGCCCTGATCGGCCAGGACCACATTGCCCGGCGTCAGGGCTGTGCACAGGCGGTCCCACAGCAGCTGTTGGGTCAGCGGTTGATCGCGCGGCGGAGGCGGGGGCAGGGCGGCGGCGGGCGGCGACACCACCGGCGGCGACGCGATTTTTCGCCGGGACAGGATGGTGGCCAACGCCTCCAGCGCGGCCCCCATTTCCAGCGGCGCGAAAACCTCGCCCGCCACACTGCTTTGGTACTGCCCGACGTCGATCGTCCGCGCCGGGTCGATCCGCTGGCTGAAGAAGCCGCTGACCATGTCGGTGAACACGACCCCGGCGGTCACCAGAACCGGCGCCTCCTCGATCGCGGCGCGCACCGCCGGGGCGCTTGCCGATCCGGCATAGATCCCCAGGTAGTTCGGCGAGCTCTCGTCGAGCAGGCTCTTGCCCCACATCAGAGTGGCGTAGGGCACCACGTCGGCGGCCAGCAGGGCTTCGAGTTCCTTGACCACCTGTAACCGATGGACCAGCAGGTCGGCCAGCACGGTCAGTTGGTGATCGGCGATGAGATCGGAGGCGGCCTCGACGAACAGCGACAGCGCGCGGGGGCTGGTGCCACCGGTGTAGCGGGGTAGCGGCGCGCCGGGGGGCTCGGTGGGGAAACGGGCCACGTCTGTGGAAAGCAGGATGTAGCCGGGCCGCTTCTGCTCGCGCACCTCGGACAACACCCGGTCGATCTCGCGGCGGGCGGTCGCGGGCATGAGGTTGGCTTGGGCACAGGTGATCTCGCGGCTGACGCGCAGGAAGTGCTCGAAGTCCCCGTCGCCCAGCGAGTGGTGCAGCGCGCGCCTGGTGCCCTGGGCGTCCTTGGAGGGCCCGCCGACGATGTGCACGACGGGCACCTGCTCGGCGTAGCTGCCGGCGATGGCGTTGGCAGCCGACAGTTCACCCACCCCGAAAGTCGTTACCACTGCCGACATTCCGCGCAGGCGACCGTACCCGTCCGCGGCGTAGCCGGCGTTGAGCTCGTTGGCGTTGCCCACCCAGCGGATCGCGGGATGGGCGACGATGTGATCCAGGAATTCCAGGTTGTAGTCCCCGGGTACGCCGAAGATCTCGGTGACGCCGAGTTCGGCGAGGCGGTCCAGCAGATAGTCGCCGACGGTGTAGAGGGGCTGGTTGACGGCGTCAGTCACAAGCACGACGGTACCTGCCGAATTCATTCCGAGCGGGACGCCGTTTCAGTATCGTGCGGGCCATGGCACTCAAAGAATCCCGCGACATCGTCATCGAAGCCAGTCCGAAGGAGATTCTGGACGTCATCGCCGATTTCGAGGCGATGCCCGAATGGTCCGAGCCCCACCAAAGCGCGGAGATCTTGTCGACCGGCGACGACGGGCGGCCAAGCCAAGTGAAGATGAAGGTGCGGGTCGCCGGCATCACCGACGAACAGGTGGTGGCCTACACCTGGACCGACGACGCGGTGAGCTGGAAGCTGGTGAGCTCCTCCCAGCAGAAGGCGCAGGACGGGAAGTACACTCTGATCCCGCAGGGGGACGCCACGCTGGTCAAGTTCGAACTGCTCGCCGACCCGAACGTGCCCTTGCCGGGCTTCGTCCTGAAGCGGGCGGTGAAGGGGACGATCGATTCGGCGACCAAAGCGCTGCGCGAGCGGGTGCTGCAGGTGAAGAAGGGCAAGTAGCCGCGGTGGGCGGCGGCGGGCCCCTGGCCGGGGTGAGGGTGATCGAGCTCGGCGGAATCGGACCGGGACCGCACGCGGGCATGATGCTGGCCGACCTGGGGGCCGACGTGGTGCGGGTGCGCCGGCCCGGCGGGTTGACGATGCCGGCCGAGGACCGCGATCTGCTGCACCGTGGCAAGCGGGTCGTCGACCTGGACGTCAAGACCCAACCGGGGGTCCTGCTCGAGCTGGTCGTCAAGGTCGATGTGCTGCTGGATTGCTTCCGGCCCGGCACCTGCGAGCGACTCGGCATCGGTCCGGACGAATGCGCGGCGGTCAATCCGCGGTTGATCTACGCGCGGATCACCGGCTGGGGGCAGGAGGGACCGCTGGCCCGCACGGCGGGCCACGACATCAACTACCTGTCGCAAACCGGCGCCCTGTCCGCCCTGGGCTACGCGGACCGGCCGCCGATGCCGCCGCTGAACCTGGTCGCCGACTTCGGCGGCGGTTCGATGTTGGTGCTGCTCGGCATCGCGGCCGCGTTGTACGAGCGGGAACGTTCGGGCAAGGGGCAGGTCATCGACGCGGCGATGGTGGACGGCGTCAGCCTGCTGGCCCAGATGATGTGGACCATGAAGTCGACCGGGTCGCTGCGCGACCGGCGCGAGTCATTCCTGCTCGACGGCGGCGCCCCGTTCTATCGCTGCTATGAGACCGCCGACGGCGGGTACATGGCGGTCGGCGCCATCGAGCCGCAGTTCTTCGCGGCGTTGCTGAACGGGCTCGGCCTCTCGCCCGAGGAGGTGCCCGGCCAGCTCGACATCGGCTCCTACCCGCGGATGTACGACGTCTTCGCGAAACGCTTCGCCAGCCGCACCCGCGACGAGTGGACGGCCACCTTCGCCGGCACCGACGCCTGCGTCACCCCGGTGCTGACGTGGAGCGAAGCGGCCACCGACGAGCACTTGCGGGCGCGGTCCACGGTGATCACCGCTTACGGCGTGGACCAGGCCGCGCCCGGACCGCGCTTCTCGCGCACCCCGGCGGCTCCGGTCGGGCGGCCGCCGGCGGCCACCACGCCCCTTTCCGAAATCGATTGGTAGTCAACGTCTTAGACGGTATCGACCCCGCCGGCGCTCCGATGTTGCTAGGTTGAGCTCAGTGGCCGTAAAAGCATCACGCGAATTCGTCGTCGACGCGCCGCCAGAAGTGGTCATGGAGGCGCTGACAGATGTCGGCGTCCTGTCGACGTGGTCACCGTTGCACAAGAACATCGAAGTGATCGACCGTTATCCCGACGGTCGGCCCCACCACGTCAAGACCACGATCAAGATTCTGGGCCTCGTCGACAGGGAGATCCTGGAGTATCACTGGGGCCCCGATTGGGTTGTCTACGACGCGAAAGGGACCTCCCAGCAGCACGGCCAGCATGTCGAGTACAACCTCAAACCCGAGGGCCTCGACAAGACCCGGGTGCGCTTCGATGTCACGGTCGAACCGGGCCGGCCCATGCCCGCCTTCATCGTCCGGCGCGCCAGCGAAAGCGTCCTCGACTCGGCGGTAAAGGGATTGTGCGAACTGGTAAAGCGCGGCAACGACGCGGAGTCGGAATAGCCTTCGGGAGGGCCTGAGCGGTTGCTAACTTATTAGCAGTGGCCGTCCAAGCATCGTCGGAAATCGTGATCGACGCGCCTCCGGAAGTGATCCTGGAGGCGCTGGCCGACATGGACGCCGTCCCGTCATGGTCGCCGGTGCACAAGCGGGTCGAGGTCGTCGATAAATATCCCGACGGTCGCCCGCACCATGTGAAGGTCACCATCGCCGTCACGGGCATTCACGACACGGAACTGCTCGAATACCACTGGGGCCCGGACTGGATGGTGTGGGACGCCGCCCGGACGGCTCAGCAACGTGGCCAGCACGGGGAGTACAACCTGAGCCGGGTGAGCGACGACAAGACCCGGGTCCGATTCACCATCACGGTCGAACCGTGGGCGCCGCTGCCCGAGTTCTGGGTCAACCGGGCCCGCAAGAAGATCCTGCATGCCGCGCTGGAGGGCCTGCGCAAGCGCGTGCTCGAGGGCTTCGGGCCGGCGAGCTAGCGGACGTCACCGCAGGACGCCCAGCCGCCGGATCGCCTCGTCGAGGGTCTCCTCTCGTTTGCAGAAGGTGAAGCGCACCAAGTGATTCCACACTTGGGCCTGCGCCGAGGCGTGCGCGGCGGCGGGGTCGCAGAACGGTGAAAGCGGGATGGCGGCCACGCCCGCCTTCTCGGGCAGGGCCGCGCAGAAGGCGGTGCTGTCGTCGTAGCCCAGGGGGCGCGGGTCGGCGCACAGGAAGTAGGTGCCGGCGCTGTCGTGCACCTCGAAGCCGATGTCGGACAGCCCGGCGGCCAGCCGGTCGCGTCGCGCCGCCAACGAGTCGCGCAGCTCGGCCACCCACGCGTCCTCGGTGTCGAGCGCCAAGGCCACCGCGGGCTGGAACGGTGCGCCGCCGACGTAGCTCAGATACTGCTTCGCCGCGCGCACCCCGGCGATGAGTTCCGCTGGGCCGCAAGCCCATCCGATCTTCCAGCCGGTGCAGTTGAACATCTTGGCCGCGCTGGAGATGGTGACCGTGCGCTCGGCCATCCCCGCGAATCCGGCCAGTGGCAGATGCCGGTGGGCGTCGAACACCAGGTGCTCGTAGACCTCGTCGGTGATCACCAACAGGTCGGCGGCGACCGCGACCTCGGCGATGGCCCGCAGCTCCGCCTCGCTGAGCACGGTGCCGGTCGGGTTGTGCGGCGAGTTGACGATCAAAGCGCGGGTACGCGGCGTCACCGCGGCGCGCAGGGCGTCGGCGTCCAGGGCGAAGCCGCGGCCGTGCGGGACCAGCGGCACGGCCACCCGGTGCGCGCCGGCCATCGCCAGCACCGGCGAGTAGGAGTCGTAGAACGGCTCGACGAGCAGGACCTCCGAGCCGGGTTCGATCAGGCCGAGCACGGCGGACGCGATCGCCTCGGTGGCCCCGACCGTCACCAGCACCTCGGAGTCCGGGTCGTACTCGATGCCGAAGTGCCGCCGCCGCTGGGCGGCGATGGCGTGCCGCAGCGACGCCACCCCGATGCCGGGCGGGTACTGGTTGTTGCCCTCGGCGATGGCGTCCTGGGCGGCCTTCAACATGGCCGCGGGCCCTTCCTCGTCGGGAAAACCCTGACCGAGGTTGACCGCACCGACGCGCGCGGCCAGCGCCGACATCTCGGCGAACACCGTGGTGGCGTACGGACGCAGGCGCGAGACCGTCATGGGGGTCGAGCTTAGGGGGCCGTCATGCTCGAGCGTCACGCCCGTGTGGCGTGCGTGCGTCGCGGCCACGCTGGCGTGACGCTCGTGACCGGGGGACGCCCGCGCTCGAGCTGCGCCGATCGGCCCAACCAACAGGTTGGCCGGGCACTTTGTTAGGGTGCGGTATCTGGACCTACCTTTAATACGGATCCGAACCCCCATTTGCGAAGAGGAACTCGACATGTCCGAAGAAGCCTTCATCTACGAGGCGATCCGCACGCCCCGCGGCAAGCAGAAGAACGGCTCGTTGAACGAGGTCAAGCCGCTGAACCTGGTCGTCGGCCTGATCGAGGAGCTGCGCAGGCGCCACCCCGATCTGGACGAGAGCCTGATCAGCGACGTCATCCTGGGCTGCGTTTCACCCGTGGGCGACCAGGGCGGCGACATCGCCCGCACCGCCGTGATCGCGGCCGGCATGCCCGACACCGTCGGTGGCGTGCAGCTCAACCGCTTCTGCGCCTCCGGGCTGGAGGCCGTCAACACCGCCGCGCAGAAGGTCCGCTCCGGCTGGGACGACCTGGTGCTCGCCGGCGGTGTGGAGTCGATGAGCCGCGTCCCGATGGGCTCCGACGGCGGCGCCATGATGGCCGACCCGGCCACCTCCTACGACGCCTACATCGTTCCGCAGGGCATCGGCGCCGACCTGATCGCGACCATCGAGGGCTTCTCCCGCGATGACGTCGACGCCTACGCGCTGCGCTCGCAGGAGCTGGCGGCCGCGGCCTGGTCGGGCGGCTACTTCGCCAAGTCGGTGGTGCCGGTCCGCGACCAGAACGGTTTGCTCATCCTCGACCACGACGAGCACATGCGGCCCGAGACCACCATGGAGGGCCTGGCCAAGCTGAAGCCCGCGTTCGAGGGCCTCGCCGCCATGGCGGGCTTCGACGACGTGGCGCTGCAGAAGTACCACTGGGTCGAAAAGATCAACCACGTCCACACCGGGGGTAACAGCTCGGGAATCGTGGACGGCTCGGCCTTGGTGCTGATCGGCTCGGAAAAGATGGCGAAGGCCGGCAGTTTGACCCCCCGCGCCCGCATCGTCGCCACCGCCACCACGGGCGCCGACCCGACGATCATGCTGACCGGCCCGACGCCGGCCACGCAGAAGGTGCTCGACCGCGCCGGGCTGACCGTCGACGACATCGACCTGTTCGAGCTGAACGAGGCGTTCGCGTCGGTCGTCCTGAAGTTCCAGAAGGACCTGAACATCCCTGACGAGAAGCTCAACGTCAACGGTGGCGCCATCGCGATGGGCCACCCGCTGGGCGCCACCGGCGCCATGATCCTGGGCACCATGGTCGACGAGCTCGAGCGCCGCTGCGCCCGGCGCGCGCTGATCACGCTGTGCATCGGCGGCGGCATGGGTGTCGCCACCATCATCGAGAGGGTTTAAGACCATGGCAGAGAACACCATCCAGTGGGACAAGGACGCCGACGGCATCGTCACGCTGACGTTGGACGACCCGACCGGGTCGGCCAACGTGATGAACGAGCATTACAAGGAATCGATGCACAAGGCCGTCGAACGCCTTGTCGCCGAAAAGGATTCGATCACCGGTGTGGTGATCTCCAGCGCCAAGAAGACGTTCTTCGCCGGCGGTGACCTCAAGAGCATGATCACCGCCGGACCCGAGAACGCCGGTGAGGTCTTCGCCGAGGTCGAGGACATCAAGCGCGACCTGCGCACCCTGGAGACCCTGGGCAAGCCGGTGGTGGCCGCCATCAACGGCGCGGCGCTCGGCGGCGGTCTGGAGATCGCGCTCGCTTGCCACCACCGCATCGTCGCCGACGTCAAGGGCGTCCAGCTGGGTCTGCCCGAGGTCACGTTGGGCCTGCTGCCCGGCGGCGGCGGCGTCACCCGGGTGACGCGGATGCTCGGCATCCAGAACGGCTTCCTCAACGTGCTGAGCCAGGGCACCCGGTTCAAGCCGGCCGCGGCCAAGGACAACGGCCTCGTCGACGAGATCGTCGGCAGCGTAGACGAATTGGTGCCCGCGGCAAAGGCGTGGATCAAGGCCAACCCCGAGTCGCACACCCAGCCGTGGGACGTCAAGGGCTACAAGATTCCCGGCGGCACGCCGTCGTCACCGGCGCTGGCGGCCATCCTGCCGTCGTTCCCGTCGCTGCTGCGCAAGCAGCTCAAGGGCGCGCCGATGCCGGCGCCGCGGGCCATCCTGGCCGCGGCCGTCGAGGGCACGCAGGTGGACTTCGACACCGCCACCCGCATCGAGAGCCGCTACTTCACCGAGCTGGTCACCGGCCAGGTCGCCAAGAACATGATCCAGGCGTTCTTCTTCGACCTGCAGCACATCAACGGTGGCGGTTCGCGGCCGGACGGCATCGCGCCGGTCAAGATCAACAAGATCGGTGTGCTCGGCGCGGGCATGATGGGCGCCGGCATCGCCTACGTGTCGGCCAAGGCCGGCTACGACGTGGTGCTCAAGGACGTCAGCCTCGAGGCCGCGCAGAAGGGCAAGGGCTACTCGGAAAAGCTTGAGGCCAAAGCGCTTCAGCGCGGTAAGACCACCGAGGAGAAGAGCAAGGCGCTGCTGGACCGCATCACGCCGTCGGCCGACCCCGCCGATTTCAAGGGCGTCGACTTCGTGATCGAGGCGGTGTTCGAGAACCAGGAACTCAAGCACAAGGTGTTCCAGGAGATCGAGGACATCGTCGAACCCAACGCGCTGCTCGGGTCCAACACCTCCACGCTGCCGATCACCGGCCTGGCGACCGGCGTCAAGCGGCAGGAGGACTTCATCGGGATCCACTTCTTCTCGCCGGTCGACAAGATGCCGCTGGTCGAAATCATCAAGGGCGAGAAGACTTCCGACGAGGCGCTGGCCCGCGTGTTCGACTACACGCTGGCCATCGGCAAGACCCCGATCGTGGTCAACGACAGCCGCGGTTTCTTCACCAGCCGCGTCATCGGCACCTTCGTCAACGAGGCGCTCGCGATGCTCGGCGAGGGTGTCGAGCCGGCCAGCATCGAGCACGCCGGCTCGCAGGCCGGCTACCCGGCGCCGCCGCTGCAGCTGTCCGACGAGCTCAACTTGGAGCTGATGCACAAGATCGCGACGGCTACCCGCAAGGGCGTGGAGGACGCCGGTGGCACCTACGAGCCGCACCCGGCAGAAGCCGTGGTGGAGAAGATGATCGAGCTCGGCCGCCCCTCGCGGTTGAAGGGCGCCGGCTTCTACGAGTACGTCGACGGCAAGCGCACCGGCCTCTGGCCGGGCCTGCGCGAGACGTTCAAGTCGGGCAGCGCTGAGATTCCGTTGCAGGACATGATCGATCGCATGCTGTTCGCCGAGGCGCTGGAAACCCAGAAGTGCCTCGACGAAGGCGTGCTGACGTCGACCGCCGACGCCAACATCGGCTCGATCATGGGCATCGGCTTCCCCCCGTACACCGGTGGTAGCGCGCAGTTCATCGTCGGTTACCAGGGGCCGGGCGGCATCGGCAAGGAGGCCTTCGTGGCCCGCGCCCGCGAACTGGCCGCCAAGTACGGCGACCGCTTCCTGCCGCCGGACTCGCTGACGTAGTTCTGCCGAGAAGACGCAGAATCGCGTAACGCGGGGCCTCCGCGTGCGATTCTGCGTCTGCTCGCGGTCGGAGCGGTCGGAGGGGTCACCCCTTGAGGGCCGCGGCGATCCGGCGCCATTCCTCGCGCGGGAAGGCCTTCGGATCCGCCAGCAGCACTTGCACGCAGACGTGGTCGGCGCCGGCCGCGCGGTGGTCGGCGACCCTGCGCATGATCGCGTCCTCGTCCCCCCACGCGATGATGGCGTCGAATAGCCGGTCGCTGACCTGCGCCACCTCGTCTTCGGAGAAGCCGCTGCGCAGCAGGTTGTTGGCGTAGTTGGGCAGCGCCAAATACGAACGCAGCCAATCCGTTCCGAGGCGGTGCGCCTCGTCGGCGCTGTCGGTGAGGATCACCGTCTGCTCGGGCAGCAGCAGCGGGCCCTCGCCCAGCGTCGAACGCGCGGAGGCGGTGTGCTCCGGGGTGACCAGGTAGGGGTGCGCCCCGGCGGCGCGGGTGGCGGACAGGGTCAGCATCTTCGGCCCGAGCGCGGCGAGGACCCGTCGCCCGGTGGGGACGGGCCGCGGCGCGGCGTCCAGCCCGTCCAGGAACGACGCCGTCGCCGCCAGCGGCTTGCGGTAGCGCCCGGGTTGGCCGGCGTCGATCAGCGGTGCGTGGCTGACCCCGATGCCGAGCAGGAAGCGGTCCCCGTGCTCGTCGGTGAGCGCCGCGTACGAATCGGCGACGTCGCCGGGCGGATGCATCCACAGGTTGAGGATCCCGGTGGCGATCACGGTCCGCTTGGTCGCGGCAAGCAGATTGCCGACCGCGTCGAACACCGGTCCGCCGACGTCGGGGATCCACAGCGCAGGGAAGCCCAACTCGTCCAATTCCGCTGCGGCCTCGGCGGATTCGGACGGGTCGCCGTAACGCAGTTGGCTGCTCCAGATTCCGACACCGGTCAGTTCCATGGGGCGTCCTTCCTCTCGTCGTCTTCGCCGTAATCGGGTACCGGCATCGAATCGTGCATCCGGACGCCGCTGGTGTTCAGCTTCGCCAGCGACCGGGACAGGGTCCCGGGCAGCCGCGACACCAGCTGGGCGCCGCGGGTCAAGGCCCACACCCCCAGTCGCGAGCCGGGAATGATGCCCTTGGCGGCGCCGCGCGCGAAGGCCCGGCTGCGGTGCACCGGTTCGCGCATCTGCAGTTCGTAGGCCGCGAACGCGCGCAGGTGATCGCCGTCCGCCCGGGCCAGCTCCCCGGCCAGCACGTAGGCGCCGAGCACCGCGAGGCTGGTGCTGCCGCCGACCGCGGGCCCGGGGCAGTACCCCGCGTCGCCGACGAGGGTGACCCGCCGCCGCGACCACCCGTCCAGCCGCAGCTGGCTGATCGCGTCGAAGTAGAACGCGGGCGTGCGGTCGATTTCGCCCAGCCAGCCGTCCACCTGCTCGTGCATGCGCGCGAACGCGTCGCGCACGAATTCCTTCTGCCGCAACGCATCCCGATGGTTGTAGTCTAGCTCCCGCTCGCTGCGGAACAGGAAGACCGCCCGCGCGTCGGCCAAGTGCTCGGCGGTGTAGATGCCGGCGAGGCGGCCCACGCCGACGTGGCAGGTCATCTCGCCGGCGCTGGCCAGTGCCTTCGGTGCCGACGCCACCGCCAGGTAACCGCCGAGGAACCGGGTGAGGCCGGCTTCGTCGCCGAACGTCAGCTGCCGGACGTTGGAGTGCAGGCCGTCGGCGCCGACGATGACGTCGAATCGGCGGGCGGGGGCCCGCTCGAACGTCACGTCGCCGTCATGGTCGATCGCGGTGATCGAGTCGCCGAACAGGTACTCGACGTCGTCGCGGCCGGCGGTGTAGTAGATCTCGCTGAGGTCGTCGCGCATGATCTCCACGTGCCGGTCCGACGTGGCGGCATAGATCTTCGTGAGGTCGATCTCGAAGGGCCGCGACCGGCCCTCGCGGTGCATGGTCATCCGGTTCATTCCGGTGGCGAGCGCCTCGATCTGGGGCAGGACACCCATGTTCGCCGAGATCTCCATCGCGGGGCGGAACAGGTCGACGGCGTGGCCGCCGGTCTTGCGCAGGGCGGGCGCCCGTTCGACGACGGTGACGTCGAAGCCGCGGCGGGCCAGCCAGTAGGCCAGCACGGGGCCGGCGATGCTGGCGCCCGAGACGAGGACCCGCACGACGACCTCCCGCTTGCCTGACGATGGACAAGCCTAGCGGCGGACCCCGCCGAACGATCGGGCTAGAGTCCGTTGCTATGCGCTTCGGTCTCTTCATCCCGCAAGGTTGGCGAATGGATCTGGTCGACATCGAACCGGAGCGGCACTGGGCGGTGATGCGCGACCTGGCCACCTACGCCGACAACAGCGCCTGGGACTCGCTGTGGGTGTACGACCACTTCCACACCGTCCCGATGCCGACGGACGAAGCCACCCACGAGGCGTGGTCGCTGATGGCCGCGTACGCGGCGGTCACGTCGCGGATCAAGCTCGGCCAGATGTGCACCGCGATGAGCTACCGCAACCCGGTGTACCTGGCCAAGGTCGCGGCGACCGCCGACGTCATCTCCGGTGGGCGGATCCAGATGGGCATCGGTGGTGGCTGGTACGAACACGAATGGCGCGCTTACGGTTACGGCTTCCCCTCGGCGGGTGTGCGGCTGGGCCGGCTGGACGAGGGTGTGCAGATCATGCGCGACGCCTGGCGCGACGGCAGGGTCAGCTTCGACGGCAAGCACTACCAGGTCGACGGCGCTATCGTGTCACCGAAACCCCTGCAGGACAACGGGATTCCGCTGTGGATCGCCGGCGGTGGCGAGAAGGTCACCCTGCGCATCGCGGCGAAGTACGCGCAGTACACCAACTTCGCGCCGGAACCCGAGGCGTTCGCCCACAAGTCGGAGGTGCTCGCGCGGCACTGCGAGCAGGTGGGCACCGACTTCGATGCCATCGTGCGCTCGGCCAACGTCAACGCGGTCGTCGGCACGTCGGACGCCGACGTCAAGGACCGGCTGCAGCGGGTGCGCGACCGTATCGTGCGCTACGTGCCCGAGGCCGCCGCCGACGCGATGCTCGCCGCGGGCAGCGGGCCCGATTCGGCGACGGGCACCCCGGAACAGGTGATCGAGCGGCTCGCCGGGCTGCGCGACCTCGGATGCGAGTACGCCATCTGCTATTTCCCGGAGGCGGCGTACGACCGGTCCGGCATCGAGTTGTTCGAGCGCGAGGTGATTCCCGCGCTGAGCTAGATGTCGGTGGTCGCGTACCGCTTCTTGACGGGGGGCGCGGCCAGCAGTGGGGGCAGCTCGGTCAGTTTTCCTTCGCCGGCGCGGAACGCGCGATAGGCCTCGTCATGCTCGACCGAGTCCCACAGTTCGTAGATCAGCCAGTGGGCTTCGTCGTCCTCGTCGACGAGCACGTCGGTCTGGACGTTCCCGGCGAACGCGCGGGTGTCCCGCAGCGCCCGGCCCATGACGTCGCGCGCCTGCGGCACCGCATCGGGCTTGAACTTCAGTTCGAGTATCACCGTGACTGGCATGGTCTCAAGATATCCGCGGGGCCCGGCCGCGCGGCATCGGGCGCAACTAATGAGAATGCGGTTTCCACTTTTCGGAAGGCTGTTATACGGTTGCGTGAGCAACATTCTGTTCGGCGCCGCTGGAGGACCCCCGATGCAAAAGGCCCTTGCCCCCGAGATCTCTACCTGGCCCGACGAGAGCCCACAGCTGATCGGCAGCCGGTGCGGCAGCTGCGGCGCGACCACCTTTCCGGTGCAACAGTGGTGCCCGCGCTGCAGCCTCGGCGAGATGACCGACGTGCTGCTGCCGCGCCGCGGAACCCTGGTCGCGTGGACCACCCAGGGCTTCCCGCCCGGGGCCCCGTACGCCGGGCCCACCGGCAAGGACTTCGTCCCGTTCGGCGTCGGCCTCGTGCAGCTCGACGACGTGATCCGCGTCGAGGGCCGGTTGACCGAGAACGACCCGGCCAAGCTGCAGTTCGGTCAGGAGGTCGAGCTGACCATGGTGCCGTTTACCACCGACGGCGACGGCAACGAGATCGTCACCTTCGCGTTCCAGCCGGTATAAGGAGACCTGAGATGACCAACGATGTCGCCATCATCGGCGTGGGCCTGCACCCGTTCGGCAGGTTCGACAAGACCGCGATGCAGATGGGCGCCGAGGCCATCCAGTCCGCGCTGGCGGACGCCGGGGTGGACTGGAAGGACATCCAGTTCGGCTTTGGCGGTAGCCACGAGGTCTCCAACCCCGACGCGGTGACCCGCCTGGTGGGGCTGACCGGCATCACCTTCACCAACGTGTTCAACGCCTGCGCCACCGCCGCCAGCGCGATCCAGCAAACGGCGGACACCATCCGGCTGGGCAAGTACGACATCGGCATCGCCATCGGCCTGGACAAGCACCCGCGCGGCGCGTTCACCGACGACCCCGCCAAGCTGGCGCTGCCGCAGTGGTACGCGCAGAACGGTCAGTTCGTCACCACCAAGTTCTTCGGGATGAAGGCCAACAAGTACCTGCACGACCACAACATTTCGCAGGCCACGTTGGCGAAGGTGGCGGCCAAGAACTTCCGCAACGGCGCGCTGAACCCGAACGCGTTCCGCCGCAAGCCGATTCCCGAGGAGGAGATCCTCAACTCGCCCGTGCTCAACTACCCGCTGACGCAGTACATGTTCTGCGCGCCCGACGAGGGCGCCGCCGCAGTGATCATGTGCCGGGCCGACCTCGCGCACAAGTACACCGACAAGCCGGTGTACGTGCGGGCCTGCGAGATTCGCACCCGCCGCTACGGCGCCTACGAGGTGCACGCCACCTTCGCTCCGCTGGATGAGGACGTCTCACCGACGGTGTACGCGTCCAAGGCGGCCTACGAGGCCGCCGGCATCGGGCCCGAGGACGTCGACGTCGCGCAGCTGCAGGACACCGACGCCGGCAACGAGGTCATCCACATGGCCGAGACCGGCCTGTGCGCCGACGGCGAGCAGGAGAAGCTGCTGGCCGACGGCGCCACCGAGATCCACGGTTCGATGCCCGTAAACACCGACGGCGGGTTGATCGCCAACGGCGAGCCGATCGGCGCGTCGGGACTGCGGCAGATGCACGAGCTGGTGCGCCAGCTGCGCGGTGAGGCGGGCGAGCGTCAGGTGCCCGGCAACCCGCGCGTGGGCTTGGCCCAGGTGTATGGCGCACCCGGCACCGCATCGGCGACCATCCTGTCGCTCTAGGCGGCCGGTGCCGGCTATGCGGCGTATTCCGGTATCGCTATGTCGTCACGGAATTCGCTGCGCACGACCCAGTCGGCCAGTCGCGGGATGTTGAGCAGTTTGGACGCCTGATTGCGGGTCAACAGACCCAGGGCCGTCTTTGGTGCGAATGTCGCCGCGAATGCGCGCGCCGAGCGCTGCCTGGCCTCGACAATCGGACGCAGTGTGCGCTCATAACGACGAAAGGCGTCCTGGTGGTCGTCCCCCGCGCGATTGAGCTCCCCCGCCAGCGTGTACGCCTGCACCATCGCCAGGCCCGTCCCCTCACCCGCGAGCAGGGAGACCGCGGCCGCGGCGTCCCCGATCAGCGCCACCCGCCCGTCCGACCAACGGTCCATGACGATTTGGCTGGTGCGGTCGAAGTAAACCTCGGACGCCCGGTCGAGGTGGAGCAGGATCTCCGGGCATTCCCAGCCCGCGTCGCCGAACACCCGACGCAGGGTCGCCTTGGCCTCTGACACACCCTGCGGATCGGGACCGCTCATCTTCTCGGCGGTGAAAACGAAGAGAAACATGGTCTTTTCGTCGCGCATCGAGAATCGGGCGACCATGCGTCCCGGCATGGTGTAGGCGAGGTAGACGAGTTCGTCACGCGGCTGGTAGCCCTGGGCTTCGAATGCCGCGACTCGATAGCCCAGATCCGTCTCGAATCTGTTTTGGGGTCCGAACACCAAGCCCCGCACGGGAGAATGGATGCCGCCCGCGCCGATCAGCAGGTCGAAGTGCCTTGACCCGCCGCCCTCCAGGGTGACCGACACGCCCGAGTCGTGTTGCTCGACGGCCGAAACGCTTTCACCGAACAGCGTTTCAGCATGGTTCTCGATGGAGTGATAGATCATGGCCGCCAGGTCGCCACGCGGCACAGTGGTGAATCGGCCATCGAGGTTGCGCCGGAACGGTTCAGTCGAAAAGCCGCCCACCCGTTGCGAATTCCGGTTCACGAGTCGCACTTCGCGCACCTGGTATCCCTCGGCGTGCAGGTCGGTCGTGAGCCCCATGCGTTCAGCGACGGCGTAGCCGCCACCCCAGAAGTCCACCACATAGCCGCCGGTGCGCAGGCGCGGCGCCTTCTCGATCAGGGTTGGCTCGTGGCCGTAGCGGGCCAGCCAATACGCGAGCGTTGGGCCGGCGATGCCGGCGCCGACGATGCCGATTCTCATGTACGTACCTCCTTTGCGGGGTGACGTCTCCATTATCATAGCACTATGCAATAGTTGCAATAGGCAATAAAATGCACATTGGCGTTCCCGTCGGCACCAGAGAGGGGACGGCTGTGCTGAAGGAACTTTCGGGCATGCCCGCGGGCGTTCAGGCGCTGGAGGCCGTTGGGCTGGTGACGGCAGCCGATTACGAACGGGTCTTTGCGCCGATGATCGAACGGGCGGAGCGCGCAGGCGGTCGGATGCGGCTGTTGTATCAGTTCGGCCCGGGCTTTGAGCGCATCACCGCGGGAGCGTTGTGGGCGGACGCGCGCCTCGGAGCGGGGTATGTGCGGTTGCTCGACGGGTGCGCAGTCGTAACTGATATCGGCTGGATTCGGGCGCCAAGCCGCGCAATCGGCCCCTGGATGCCATGCCCACTTCGGCTGTACGACAACGACGAATGCGATGACGCCGTCAGATGGCTGGCCTCGTTACCGGCACGCGCCGACGTGTCCGACCGCGATATGGCCAAGGCCTATATCGGGGGAGTCGGCGCAGCTCTCGTGAGCCTGGCCGGGCATGTCTTCTCGACGAAGGTCAGATTGCCGGTCCGAGCAGGTCGTCGGCGTCGCGGATGATGTACCCGTAACCCTGTTCGGCGAGGAAGCGCTGCCGGTGCGCGGCGTATTCGGCGTCCAGGCTGTCGCGGGCCACGATGGAATAGAAGATTGCGCCGCCCCCATCGGACTTGGGCCGCAGCAACCGGCCCAGCCGTTGGGCCTCCTCCTGGCGCGAGCCGAAGGTCCCCGAAACCTGCACCGCCACAGAGGCTTCCGGCAGGTCGATGGAGAAGTTGGCGACCTTGGACACCACCAACGTCGACACCTCTCCGCGGCGGAACGCGTCGAACAGCTCCTCGCGTTCCTTGGTCCGCGTCGACCCTTGGATCACCGGGGCGTTCAACTCGGCACCCAGCTCGTCGAGCTGGTCGAGGTAGGCGCCGATCACCAGCGTCTGCTCGCCGGGATGCCGGCTGAGCACCGACTTGACGACGGCAATCTTCGAATGCGCCGTCGAGCACACCTTGTAGCGCTCTTCGGGTTCCGCGGTGGCGTACAGCATTCGCTCGTTGTCGGTCATGGTGACCCGCACTTCGACGCACTCGGCCGGCGCGATCCAGCCCTGGGCCTCGATGTCCTTCCACGGCGCGTCGTAACGCTTGGGGCCGATCAGGGAGAACACGTCACCCTCGCGGCCGTCTTCGCGGACCAGGGTGGCGGTCAGGCCCAGGCGTCGCTTGGATTGCAGGTCGGCGGTCATGCGGAACACGGGCGCCGGCAGCAGGTGGACCTCGTCGTAGATGATCAGCCCCCAGTCGCGGCTGTCGAAGAGCTCCAGATGCCGGTATTCGCCCTTGGTGCGCCGGGTGATCATCTGATACGTCGAGATGGTGACGGGCCGAATCTCCTTGCGCTCTCCGGAGTATTCGCCGATCTCCTCCTCGGTGAGCGAGGTGCGCGCGATCAGCTCGCGCTTCCATTGCCGTGCCGCGACGATGTTGGTCACCAGGATCAGCGTGGTCGCGCTGGCCTTGGCCATCGCGGCGGCGCCGACCAGCGTCTTGCCGGCCCCGCACGGAAGCACCACCACTCCCGACCCGCCGGACCAGAACGAATCCGTGGCCATCTGCTGGTAGTCGCGCAGGTGCCAGCCGTCCTGCGCCAGGCTGATGGGGTGGGCCTCGCCGTCCACGTAACCGGCGAGATCCTCTGCGGGCCAACCGATTTTGAGGAGCATCTGCTTGACGCGGCCGCGCTCGCTGGGGTGGACGACGACGGTGTCGTCGTCGATGCGGGCGCCGAGCATGGGCGCGATCTTCTTGTTGCGCAGCACTTCCTCGAGCACCGCGCGGTCCAGGCTTACCAGCGTCAGGCCGTGCGCCGGATGCTTGACCAACTGCAGGCGGCCGTAGCGGGCCATGGTGTCGACGATGTCGACCAGCAGCGGCTGGGGCACCGCGTAGCGGGAGAAGCTGACCAGGGCGTCGACGACCTGTTCGGCGTCGTGGCCGGCCGCGCGGGCATTCCACAGCGCCAGCGGTGTGATGCGGTAGGTGTGCACGTGCTCGGGCGCGCGTTCCAGCTCGGCGAACGGCGCGATGGCGGCGCGCGCCGCTCCGGCCTGCTCGTGGTCGACCTCGAGCAGCACCGTCTTGTCGGACTGCACAATCAACGGGCCGTCAGTCAATGGCGCCGCTCCTCCTCATCCTCTCGCGAGTCATCGAAACCCATTATCGGCCGTTGGCCGACACCACCGACGTGATGCGGTGGATGGCAAAGTCGCGCAACCGCCCCGACGCCGAGTCGAATGCGGTCAGCTGACCGCCCCGAACGCTGATCGGTGACACCACCCGCTGGGTGGCGACGCCGGCGGCATCCAAATAACCGATCACCAACGTCTCTTGTTCCTTGGCGGCGCGCTGCAAAAGCGACATGGTGATCGCCGGATCGATGCGAACGTTGCCGAACGGCGCGGCGGTCACCTTCCTCAGCACCGCCACCACCGCGTTCAGGCTCTCGTTGTTGGGGCGCGGCATCGGGCGATAGGGCCGGCGCTGCTGCGGCGTGGGCACCCGCGCCCCGCGTGGCCGGACGTCGACGATGGCGCCCGTGGAGTCCTCGGCCGCCGGGGCGAAGCCCGCCGCCCGCAGCGCGACCAGCACCTCGCCGATCGGTGCCGGGGACACCGCAACCGTCGGTGCCAGGGCGCGCAGTTGCACCCCTTCGGTCGCGGGCGCGGCCACGGCCTGCGCCAGGAGCGCGGGGTCCTCGCACCGCACGAACGATGCCGCCATGCCGATCCGCAGCTGGCCGTGCCGACGCGCGACATCGTCGATGAGGTAGCTAAGGCCCTGTGGCACAGGTGTTTTGGAGTGCTTGGCGAACAGGGCGTGCATCCAGTCGCGGGTCTTACCCACGTCCAACGCGTGCCGGATCGACTGCTCGCTGATGCGATACACCATCGCCGTGCCGGCCGATTCGACGGTGGCCACGGCGGCGAGTTGCTCGGCGAGGTCGCGTTGCAGCGGGCCCGGCACCACCACGGTCAGGTCGGCCTGGACCAGGAAGTAGTCGATCGGTTTGGGCAGGGCACGCGCCATCGCGTCAATCGCGGCCTGGGCGTCGGCGCCGTCGTCGAGCAGGGTACGGCCCGCGGAGCTGAGCGCCCCGCGACCGACCAGGCCCAGCGCGTGGCTCTCGGCCAGCAGGTCACCCACCGGGCCGGGTTGCAGCCGCTTGGCCCAGCGGGGTCGCCGCCAGATCAGTGCCGCCGACGCCTCGACCGCGTTCACGCACGCGCCCGGGGGCAATTGGGCCAACATGCTCAGCAGCAGCCGGCGATCCAGCGGCGCGGCCGTCGAATACAGCGCATCCGTAAGGGCGCCATAGGGTTTGGCGTCGGGGCTCCGGGTCCCGATCAGGGCCGGCCGGCTCGGCAGGTCCAGCCAGCTGGTGGCCAGCAGGTGCCAGCGTTCCGCGGTGGACAGCGCCGTGAACCGGTCGGTGGCCACCGTCGGCGCCCAGTACGGCCCGTCGCCGGTGGCGGGCTCGGGATCGGGCATCCCGCTGGCGATCAACCCGGCCGCGACCGCCACCTCGAGGATCAGGCCCAGCCGCGACTCGTCGATGCCGGCCGTCTTGCTGAGCCGTTTGACGTCGCGAATCCCCAGGCCACCGCTGCGCAGTTCGGAAACCGGTGCGGCCGCCAGGGTTTCGATGAGGACGTCGAGTTCCCGCAGCAGGTCGATGGTGGCACCGGCGGCTGCCGCGTCGACGTCGTCGACGGTGGTGGTCGACACCACCGGGTCGGGTGCCGTCAATTGCATGGGGCCGGGCTGTTCGCCGCGCAACACCTGCCCGACGTGGCGGGGCAGGATCACCGTCTCGGCGTCGATGCGGCGCAGCAGGCCCGACGCGAGCAGCTGGGGCACCGGCCGGTCCACAGGGGCGCCGGGTGCGGCGTCGCGGGTGCGGCCCATCGGGGAACCCTCGAGCAGCTTCTCCAGCACGTCGAGTTGGGCCCGGTCCAGGCCGTCGATGAGCGCGGCGATCTGTTCGCCGCTGCGGGAGGCGTCCTCGAGCGTGACCTGGCCCGGGTGCCATGGCAGCGCCGTGCCGGCGTCGGGCGCCACGCGCAGCGCCGCGTCGCCCCACACCAGAGCGCGCTCCCGCAGATCGTCCAGCGCCCCCACGACGTCGGCCTCGGGGGCGCGCTCACCGATCAGCGCCAGCAGTTTCGCGGTCGGCACCGGCGTCGCATCCGCCTGCAGCACCAACAGCGCGTCGAGCACCGCCAGTCGCAGGAAGTCGAGTTCGTCGGTGGCGGCCTTGACCGACTGGCGGGCCTGGGCGCGCGCGGCCAGCGCGGCGATGCTGCCGGGCGGCGGCTGGGCGAGGTCCGGCCGCAGCTCTAGCAGTCGGATCAGCCGCTCGTCGGGCAAGTCGGCCAGCCACGACCCCAGCGGGATATCCGGGGTGTTGTCGGTCATTGCTGACCAGCGTAAAACAGTCGGCGGGTCCCACGTAGGCCGCGAATGTCGGCAGCTTCCCGGTCGAACTGACGGTCTTGCAGGACGGGCGCAGGAGCGACCTGTCAGAATGGACGACGTGGCTGACACTGCTGAGGGCAAAGCCCGCAAAACCAGGTATGTCGACAACGGGTGGCCGACGACGGACCCCGACGACCACGCGGTGAGCGAACTCGTGACCGACCGGACGGGAGCGTTGTCGCCCTTCGGCGAGCTGGTGTTCCCGCTGCCCTCCACTGACCTGCCCTACCTGCACCCGGTCACCGTCGTTAACCGGTAGGCGCCACGATGGCTAGGGCCTCCGAGGCCGCCAAGCCCGCGGCGACCTGGGCGTCGGGAGAATCCCCCTCGGGTGCGCTGTCGCACCTGGACGAGCGGGGGGCCGCGCACATGGTCGACGTCACCGGTAAGGGAGCCACCAAGCGGACCGCGGTGGCCGCGGGAGCCCTGCATACTTCGCCGCGCGTGGTCGAGCTGATCTCGGCCGGCGGCCTGCCGAAGGGCGACGCGTTGGCCACCGCCCGGGTGGCGGGCATTCTGGCGGCGAAGCGCACCAGTGACCTGATTCCGCTGTGCCACCAGCTGGCGCTCACCGGAGTCGACGTCGATTTCAGCGTGGGGGAGTCCGTGATCGAGATCATCGCGACGGTACGCAGCACCGACCGCACGGGCGTGGAGATGGAGGCGCTGACCGCGGTCAGCGTGGCCGGTCTGACGCTCTACGACATGATCAAGGCGGTGGACCCCGCCGCGCGCCTCGATGACATTCGGGTGTTGCGCAAGGAAGGCGGCAAGACCGGGACGTGGGTGCGCTGATGAGCGCCCGGACCGCGCGCGTCATCATCGCCTCCACCCGCGCCTCGACCGGCGTTTACGACGACAAGTGCGGGCCGATCATCTCCGAATGGCTTGGTGAGCGGGAGTTTTCGTTGCCCGACCCGGAGGTGGTCGCCGACGGCAAGCCGGTCGGCGAAGCCCTGCGCAAGGCGATCGACGACGACGTCGACGTCGTCATCACCTCCGGGGGCACCGGCATCTCGCCCAGCGACAGCACGCCCGACCAGACGGTCGCGGTGCTGGACTACATGATCCCGGGGCTGGCGGACGCGATCCGGCGGTCGGGGCTGCCCAAGGTGCCCACATCGGTGCTGTCCCGCGGGGTGTGCGGTGTGGCGGGGCGGACGCTGATCGTCAACCTGCCGGGGTCGCCCGGTGGGGTGCGCGACGGGCTCGGGGTGCTCGCCGACGTGCTCGACCACGCGCTCGACCAAATCGCCGGCGGAGACCACCAGCGATGACGCGCGTCCTGCGCGCCGCCATGACCGAACAGCCGATTTTCCTCGCCGAGCACGAGGAACTGGTGGGCCATCAGTCGGCCGGGGCCGTTGTCGGCTTCGTCGGCATGATTCGCGACCACGACGGCGGGCGCCGGGTGGTGCGGCTGGAGTATTCCGCGCACCCGTCGGCCGCGGAGGTCATCGCGGAGGTCGTCGCCGAGGTCGCCGAACAGTCCGGAGGGGTGCGCGCGATCGCGGCCAGCCACCGCATCGGTGCCCTGCACATCGGGGAGGCGGCGCTGGTGGCCGCGGTCGCGGCCGACCATCGTCAGGCGGCGTTCACCACCTGCGCGCTTCTGGTGGACACCATCAAGGCGCGGTTGCCGGTGTGGAAGCACCAGTTCTTCGACGACGGAACCGAAGAATGGGTGGGTTCTGCCTAACCCCGTGACGCTTGGAATGCCGGCACGCCCCGAAGCGCAAACGTTCGAGGCGTGCCGGGCAGTCTGGCGGGTGGCCCCTAGGTGGTGGGGGCCGGCTGGGCGATCGCGTCGAGCGCGTCGTTGCCCTGGATGTCCTGCGCCCGAATGGCGTCCCACAGCTGCTTCGTGTAGCCCACCGAGGAAACCTCCTGCGGCATGTTGGCCGGCACGAAACCGTGGAAGCCGGTGTCGACGACGGGCGCGTCGGCCGGGGGCGCGGGGGGCAGGTCGGCCGGAGCGGCCGGCGGCGCGTCGGACGTCGGCCGCGAGCGCCTCGCCGCGCCGCGTGGTGATCACGCCGCACAGGACATAACCGCCGAGGC